>CALANC010000230.1 GCA_937925895.1 uncultured Desulfobacterales bacterium | reverse complement strand
TGTCCGGCATCGACCTGACGATGTTTTCTAAGATTTTACAAAAATCAGGAGAAAACTGGCGGCAAGTCGTCCTGTCGATTTCAAACGTGATTCCACTAAGCGGCGTTCGACTCCCTTCCCTTCCCCCCTGGACAATTGATTTACCTCGACCCAGGGCAAAACTGATGCGACAACCCGGACGTATCGCCATGGAGAAAGCGGCACCCCTGGCAGGAGCTGTAACTGAAGAGGATGCTTTTGAGATAACAGAAGAAAAAGCTGAATTTACAACCGCGCTTAAAAAGGAACTGCCATTTTCTTTTGAATACAAAATACCTCAACCCATAGATATCGAATCAAGAGACAAGGAAACCATTCTTCCCTTGCTCACAAAAAAACTAACAGGTGATTTTTACTATTATGCCATACCCAAACAAAGCCATCTAACCTTTCTCGTCTGCAAAGCAAAAGCGGACAAGGAACTGTTAAGCGGTCCTTTGAATGTTTACTTTGCCGGCCGTTATATCGGTAAAACCTTTCTTAAAGAAAAAAGAGCCGGGGAAGAATTCCAACTGAGCCTCGGGGCAGACAGAGAGGTCATGGTTAAGCGTGAAAAGATAAAAGACAAAATAAAAGAAACCTTTCTGGGAAAGATCGAAAGAAATACCATCATACGGACACTGGCATATAAAATCAAAATAGAGAACATAAAAAGCAAGCCGGTGAGATTAAAAGTGTTGGACAGCATCCCGGTATCGAAAACAGACAAGGTGGAAGTAAAAGATTTAAAAATCTCCCCTGATCCGACTGAAAAAAACTATCTTGACAAGGAAGGGGTTATGTTGTGGGAATATACCCTTGAACCCGAAGTTAAGCAGGAGATTAATATCGAGTTTGTCGTTACCTATCCCAAAAATCTACGACCGATAGGACTATAAGCACCCTTCTTTTCTTGACAAAGAAATGATAAACCTTTATTGTGATTGCTGAATTTTCCCAAAGCAAACAACCAGTTGATATACATACTTTTCCCGTTGCTCTTTTACTCAATTATTGTTTACGATCAATTAAGGTTTTACTTTCTGTTGGGAGGTAGAATTATGGCTGAAGACCCAGTCGGCGTCGTCGTTAATTATTACGCCAAACCGAGTGTTGCCGCCATCCAGGTAACTGGCGGAAGTATCAAAAAGGGGGAATTGCTAAAGTATAAAGGACACACCACCGATCACTCCGAAGAAGTCACCAGTATGGAAATTGAAAATCAACCCATCGAAGAAGCCAAGGATGGTGATGTGGTCGGTATTAAAGTCAAAGATAGAGTTCGAGAAAAAGATAAGGTTTACAAAGTTATCGAGTAATCCCGAATTTGCTCGCATCCTTCCTTGAATCCTCTCAAAAGCATCAACTCCTCTGGAGATGATCCAGAAGATATTGCTAAAATTATAAAAAAAGCATATGATACTTATTTCATTTGCTTCATTATATCGGTCCGGTCGGTATTAAGAGAACCTGTTTTTTTCACCTTGTTAAAGGAGCATATCATGAAGAAAAAATGTGAACTCAACTCATCCGATCTCAGGTGCATTTGTGACCCCAAGGTGTTTAATTTCAAAAACACCTCGGAGGTAGAGGCGTTGGACGAAGTCATCGGTCAAGAAAGGGCCGTCAATGCCATCGACTTCGGTCTGAATATGAAAAGCCCCGGATATAACATCTTTGTCACCGGAATCGAAGGCACCGGCAAATCAACCATAATCAGAGACATTGTTAATCAACATGCCAAAGCCCTGCCAACGCCTAACGACTGGTGCATGGTAAACAATTTTACTGATGAGTACCGACCCAGAGCCATAATTATGCCCACCGGAAAAGCGAATCGGTTTAGCAAAACCATGAGTAAGCTCATTGAAGATCTAAAAAAGGAGTTGCCCAAAGCCTTTGAACATGAATCTTATCAGCAAAGACAATCAGAGGTGCAAAAAGAATATGCCGATAAACAAAAAGAAATCCTACAAAAGCTGGAAAAATCAGCAGAAAAAATAAATGTACAGATCAACAGGACCAAAGCCGGGTATCAAACCATCCCCATTGTAGAAGGAAAACCGATCTCTCCTGAAGAGTTTTTAGCCCTTCCCAAAGAAACACAGGCCGCAATCGAAGAAAATATCAGTAAGGCTCAATCTGAAGTTGAGTCCACAGTTCGAGAAATTAATAAAATCAGTCAAGCAATGCACGCTCATATTGAAAAATTAATGAAAGAGGTCACGCTTTTCGTTGTAAAACATCGAATAGACATCATTAAGGACGAATATAAAGAATGCGAAGATATTCTAATTTATCTGGATGAGGTTCAGGCGGATATATTAGAAAACGTCAAAGATTTTATACCTTCTAATGAACCTAAATCACCTTTTGACGGCTTAATGCTTCCGGCTGCTAAAACGTCTCTGAAGCGATATGAGATCAATGTGCTGGTCGATCATAAATCCATAAAAGGTTCTCCCGTTATTTTTGAAACCAACCCGACCTATCATAATGTTTTCGGCCAAATTGAAAAAAGGGCCCATATGGGAACCATAACCACCGACTTTACCATGGTTCAGGCCGGATCATTATTAAGAGCCAATGGCGGGTTTCTGGTTATGGAAATCGAATCCGTCTTGATGAACCCGTTTGTATGGGAAGCGCTAAAAAGAGCATTACAGAACAAAATGCTTTTCATCGAAGATATCCCTTCCGGGCTAGGGTACGGCACGTCATCACTTCGACCGGAGCCCATCCCATTAGAAGTTAAAGTGATTTTGTTGGGCAGCTATTATCTTTTCCAGAAGCTCCAAAATCATGATTCGAAATTTAACAAAATTTTCAAAGTAAGGGCGGATTTTGACTATGAGGTCGAAAAAAACGAAGACACCATCCAAAAATACGCGCGTTTTGTTGCCAGAGCATGCAAAGAAGAAGATCTGCTTCCATTAGCCCCTCATGGGGTTTCAGCCATAGTAGAGTTCGGTGAAAAATACATCGCTGACAAAAACAAACTATCCATCCGATTCGGGCCGATTATGGGGATATTAAAAGAAGCCGATTACTGGGCCCGAAAACAAAATGCAAGACAAGTTTCGGGCAAACATGTCATTCGGGCATTTAATGAACACCGATTCCGTTATAACCTGTATGAAGAAAAAATCCACGAATCTTACGTCGATGATACGATTATGATTGATGTTAAAGGGAATGTTGTCGGTCAGGTTAATGCCCTCTCCGTGTTTCAGATCGGTGACTTCTCTTTTGGACGCCCGGCCCGAATCACGGCTGAAACATACATGGGCAAGCAGGGTGTCGTTAATATCGAACGTGAGGCCAAGCTGAGCGGTAAAACCCACGACAAAGGTGTTCTCATTCTCTCCGGCTATTTGGGACGAACGTTTGCACAAAACCACCCTCTCAGTTTGTCCGCAAGCATTACCTTTGAACAGAGCTACAGCGGGATAGATGGAGACAGCGCTTCTTCCACGGAGCTTTATGCCATCATTTCGAGCCTCGCCGACCTACCGATTAACCAGGGTATCGCCATAACCGGATCCGTAAACCAAAAAGGGAAAATCCAGGCAATTGGTGGCGTCAATCAGAAAATCGAAGGATTTTTTGATGTGTGTAAAGCCAAAAGACTGACCGGAAAGCAAGGGGTAATAATACCTCGAGCCAACGTAAAAAATTTAATGCTTAAAAAAGAGGTGGTTGACGCCGTTAAAAAAGGTCGATTTCATATTTATCAAGTCACAACGGTTGAAGAGGGGATCGAAATATTAACCGGTACTCCGGCAGGGACTCCTGACAAAGAAGGCAATTATCGCAAAGAAACTGTCTACGGCAAAGTACAGGACAAGCTGAAAAGATATCTTGAACGATCGATCAATTTAAAAAAAGAATTTGAGGACAAGGACTAAAGGCGGCATCTATGGACATTACCACCACATCGCTAGAAGGCGTTCTCATTATTGAACCCCGGGTATTCAAGGACAGCCGGGGATTTTTTATGGAGACTTATAACCAGAATAGATATACGGGAGCGGGTGTTGACATTGCTTTTGTCCAGGACAATCTATCCTATTCGGTACGAGGTACTGTCCGGGGACTGCATTTTCAGATCAACCGACCGCAGGACAAGCTGATCCAAGTTATCACCGGTAAAATACTTGACGTCGTCGTTGATATCCGCTCCGGTTCCGAGACCTTCGGCCAATGGGAAGGTGTTTATCTGTCGGATCAGAACAACCACCAGTTATTTATCCCGAAAGGCTTTGCCCACGGCTTTTGCGTCCTGAGTGAATTCGCCCTTTTTGCTTACAAATGCTCGGAATTTTATGTGCCGGATGACGAGGGCGGAATCTTGTGGTCCGACCCCGACATCGGTATTGACTGGCAGGTTGAGCATCCGATCATTTCGGAAAAGGACAAGAATTTTCCCTGTTTGTCTGATCTTTCCAGAGAACAGCTCCCAAAAATTTCCTATGCGTAATGACAAAAAAAACAATCCCGTCGAGCTTCTTGCGCCTGCCGGAAGTTTTGAAAAGTTGGAAATTGCCATCCATTATGGAGTCGACGCAGTTTACCTTGCCGCCAAGGAATTTAGCCTGAGGAATTTTTCCGAAAACTTCACCCTTGATGAGCTTCAACAAGCTGTTCAGTTTGCCCACCGGCAAGGTGTAAAAGTTTATCTCGCCTGTAACATCTATGCAAGAAATGACGAGCAAGACGCTATTGTTGACTTTTTAAAAACACTGGGCGAAATTGGCCCGGACGCCATCATCGTTGCAGATTCCGGTATCTTCATGCTGGCTATAGAGTTACTACCACAAATCCCCTTGCACATCAGCACCCAGGCAAACACAACAAATTACCAAAGTGCTCTATTCTGGCAAAAGCTTGGTGCCAAAAGGATTAACCTGGCCAGAGAGCTGTCTCTGAAAGAAATAAACGAAATCACCCAGCGGTGTGATCTGGACATAGAAGCCTTTGTCCATGGCGCCATGTGCATATCATACTCCGGCAGATGCCTCCTGAGCAGCTACATGACCAATCGCGACAGCAACCGGGGAATGTGCTCGCACCCGTGCAGATATGAATATGCAGTCGTTGAAGAGCATCGACCGGGTCAATACATGCCCATAGCAGAAGACAGTCGCGGCACCTATATCTTCAATTCAAAAGACCTGTGCATGATAGAACACATTCCTGAAATGATCCAAGCAGGTATCGTTTCACTCAAGATCGAAGGTAGGGTAAAAGGTATAAACTACCTGGGGCCGACGGTAAAGATATATCGGGAAGCCATTGACACCTATTTTGCCAATCCTGCCGCGTACAGGGTCAAGGAAGACTGGCGCAAAGAACTCTCTAAAACCAATTTCAGGGGGTATTGCACCGGATTCTACTTCGGGGACCCACAACAAATATCCCCTGCTTATGAAGGCAAAAGACATACAGATCAAATATTTATTGGAAAAGTAATAGGCCTGAGAGACGGGCCTGGGGTCAACATTGAGGTGCGCAACAAAGTGTTCATAGGAGAAGTTGTAGAAATCATCAGCAGAAAAGGTCCTGCTCGGCGGGACAAAATAAATGACATTTTGGACGAAAGTGGACAATCTTTGTCTTTTGCCCAACCGGGCAGCAGGGTGAACTTCCTATTGAACAACGGTTATTCACCCAACGATTTGATCAGAAGGGTAGAAACAAAACAACATTAGAGACTTGAAAGGTTACGTAGAGGACCAGGTATTGCGGGCCGAATAAAGGTGGGGTAAATTTTATGAGGGGATTCATACAGGTTTATACAGGAGACGAAAAAAGAAAATCCACGGTGTCGGTCGGTCTGTCGTTGCGGGCTGCAGGAGCCGGGCTTAGGGTCTTTGTCGCCCAATTCACTAAGGTGGAAGATAATAGTGAAATGGCGGCCCTAAAAAGATTTGACGATTTAATCACAATTGCTCAGTTTGGTTCAAATCGTATGGGCACAGATCAACCGTCTTCGTCGGATATTGAAGCGGCTCAAGAAGGACTTGAAAAAGTAAAAGAGGTGCTTTCAGCAGCCACACACGACGTTGTTATAATGGAAGAAGCAAATGTTGCTATCAAGCTCGGACTATTCTCGGTGGCGGAGCTTCTGGATATCATGGCTGCAAAACCGGATAATGTTGAGCTGGTCATCACCGGTCGTGATGCAGACTCCCGGATAATTGAACGGGCTGATCTAGTGACCGAAATGAAAGAGATTAAACATTATTCTGCAGGGCACCCTGCAGCAAGCTTCAGGTAATATTCGCAGGCGTTCAGGGGGTATCCATGTTCGTTGAACGATACCTGCCCGCTCGTGCCTTGCATGGCAGGCGGGTTGGCGGAGTCGGAGTTCCCATTGAATAAAAGAAGAATCGCCATTTTAACGCTCATTGCTTGCAGTGTCTTGGTCGGAATATCGGCAGGTGCTTTTATCGCACTGACTTACGATCTTCCCCAGATTCGCAGTCTGGAAACGTTCAAACCGTCTTCCGTCACCCGAATTTATTCAGCGGATGATGTGCTCCTTGCAGAGTTGTTTTTGGAAAAGAGAGATCTTGTTCCTCTTAAAATCATACCGGAATACCTTAAGAAAGCCCTGCTTGCCACAGAAGACAGAATGTTTTACAGGCACAGCGGCGTTGATCTGAAGGGCATTTTGAGAGCCATCATCAAGGATATTCGCGCGGGTGAATTTGTTGAAGGTGCCAGCACCATCACTCAACAGCTGGCCAAAACTCTCTTTCTTACCCCAAAAAAAACCTTGTTAAGGAAAATTAAAGAGGCGTTCCTCGCCTTTCAGCTGGAGCGTCGATACACGAAAGATGAAATCCTGGCGCTGTATCTCAACCAGGTATACTTTGGCAGTGGTGCCTATGGTGTGGAGTCTGCGGCCAGGATTTTCTTTGGAAAATCCGTAGAAGACCTGGAACTGGCTGAGTGTGCCCTGGTCGCAGGTATGCCAAAAGCGCCGTCCCGCTTTTCTCCGCTGATTAACAAGGAGCTCGCCTTAAAACGGAGAAATGTTGTTTTAAAGCAGATGAAAGATATTGGTATCATCACTGAAGCAGAATTAAACCGGGCCATAAAAGAACCAATCACGCTTGAAAAACAAAACAAACACCATGTTGAAGCCCCGTACTTTGTTGACTATGTCAAAAACTTTTTAGAACACCTCCTGGGATCGTCGCGACTCTATAAGGGAGGACTCACTGTTTATACAACGCTGGATTTTAAGCTGCAAAAAGTCGCAGAACATGCAGTAATCAAAGGTCTCTCAGCATTAGAAACCAGAATGAAACGACAGAAAATAAAAAACCCTTCCCCTGAAGGTGCTCTGATCTCCCTGGATGTTCAATCCGGCGGTATGCTTGCAATGATTGGTGGCAGAGATTTTTTCAAAAGTCCATTTAACAGGGCGGTCAACGCCAAAAGGCAGCCGGGTTCCGCCTTTAAACCGATTGTCTATGCAAATGCCATTGAAAGGGGTTTCCCACAGAGCAAAATCATTCTTGACGCGCCTGTAGCCTTTAAAATCCCGGGTAGAGAATCAAGCTGGAAACCTGAAAACTTTTCCCGGAATTACAAAGGTGAAATCACCTACAGAATGGCCTTAACA
>CALANC010000229.1 GCA_937925895.1 uncultured Desulfobacterales bacterium | reverse complement strand
TTATTGCTTCAGGTGTAACAGCTTCGGCTGCCATGGTGAGGTCGCCTTCATTTTCACGGTCTTCATCATCGACGAGTATGACCATTTTTCCTGATTTTATTTCTGCAATCGTTTCTTCAATGGTTAATAGTGGCATTTCTTATTATGTATCCTCCCGAATATGAACAGTGTCTGAACAACCGTCTTGTTCAGGTGTTATATTATCGAATAAAGCCCGTTTTTTCCAAAAATTGCATGTCCACGGTCGTCTTGGTTTTTTCTTCTATCTCAGTGTAAGGTCTTCCCGCAACAAACCGCTCGACATATTTACCGATCATATCTGTTTCTATGTTGACAAAATCTCCGATTTTACAAAAGCCCAGGGTTGTCATCTTTGCGGTATGGGGGATAACGTTCACATCAAAGCTGTTGCCATCACAATTGTTGATTGTCAGGCTGATTCCATCAACTGCAACCGAACCTTTTTTTATCATGTAATGTGTAAAGGGTTCCGGCACTTCTATTTTAATAACAATTGAATTCCCGATCTTTTTTTTTTCCTTTAAGGTTCCCATACCGTCGACGTGTCCCGACACCAGGTGGCCACCGATGCGATCAGATAGACGAAGGGCACGCTCAAGGTTTACACGATCACCAACCTTTGCCCTCCCGAAAGTCGTCTTTTCGAGTGATTCCGGTGAGACATCCACCTTAAACCGTAAGCCTTCAATACCAATCACAGTTAAACATGCTCCACTAACAGAGATACTGTCTCCAATTTTAATCTGAGCCAAAATAACATCGGCGTCCAAGGAAAGTCGTTTTCCCTGACCCGCCGGTCGCATCTCAGCGATTGTGCCCAAAGTTTCTATGATTCCCGTAAACATAATTACTGGTAAGAACATTTTGTAACCGACTTAAATAATACCAATAGAAGGGCTATTATAGTCGTTACAAGAGTAACTAAAGTTAAAAATGATATCTCATTTATCGATATATCCCTCAATCATGACGTCATCACCGAAACGTCGAACGCGAATATCTTTGACCGGTATACAATTTTTCATTGTAGACGCGCCCTTCCCTTTGCATATGGGCACACCATCATCTCCGCCTAAAATCTTGGGAGCGAAAAAAAAGATTATTTTTTCAGCAATTCCAGCTGATAAGGCTGATGCAATAACGCGGCTTCCACCTTCTATAAGCAGGCTGGTCATGCCCATATTCCCCAAAAGATCCATGAGGATATCAAGATCGATCCGGCCATTGGTAACTTGAGATTCAATGACTCTGACCCCTCGCTTTTCCAGTCGAGTCCTTTTATCCGTCGGAACCGAATTGCCGGAAATGATAATTGTATCAGAATCGGAATTAAGTCGCAACACCTTAGCATTTTCAGAAATTCGAAGGGTCGTATCAAGAATGATTCGAGTTGGATCATGACCCTTCACATTTCCTAGATCGTCGGCCAGTCGTGTGGTTAAACTCGGGTCGTCCCTTTCAACAGTATTTATACCTACCATTATTGCATCTAATGCATGTCGAAGCCGGTGAACAAAATTTCTCGACGCTTCACTTGTTACCCATTTGGAGTCACCTGTTTTTGTGGCGATTCGCCCGTCTAGAGTGGCCCCACACTTGATAATTGAAAACGGCCGTTTTGTCGTGACGAATTTTATAAATATTTCATTGAGTTTTTCTGCTTCGTCTTTACAAACACCCAGAGTCGTATGGATGCCCAGGCTTTCTAAATAATGTTTCCCCCCGCCTTTAACACCTGGATTCGGATCTTCCATGGCCATAACAACCCGGTTAATACCGGCTGCAATTATCTTATCGGTACATGGTGGTGTCCGCCCTGTGTGATTACAAGGTTCCAGATTGACGTACAGGGTTGCTTCTTTTGCCGAGGACCCGGCATCGTCAATAGCATTGACTTCGGCATGAACCTCCCCTGCAGCCTGATGGTAACCTTTTCCAACAATTTTTCCCTTTCTAACAACTATGGCACCGACCATTGGATTAGGAGATGTATAGCCCTCTCCTTTTCTGGCAAGGTCAAGTGCCATTTTCATATAATATTTGTCATCCATCAACGTCTAAATATAAGATTTAACCCGGATTTGTCACCTCGTCTAAAGCGGGATTCTTTGGCAAGGCACAAAAAATTCTCCATGAAGAAATCGGGTCAATGCTTGCTGAGAAGACTTTTCAGTTCGGAGACAAAATCATTTACGTCTTTAAACTCTCTGTAAACAGACGCAAACCTCACATAGGCGACATCGTCAAGATCATGGAGTTTTGACATAACCTTTTCACCTATTTTGGGAGAAGGTATCTCTTTTTCTCCGGTCTCTCTAAGATCTCGCTCCAGTTCGTCTAGAAATTCTTCTATAACATTAATGCTAATATCCCTTTTCTGACAGGCTTTTTGGATACCTAAACGTACCTTCTCACGGGAAAAGACTTCGCGGCGTCCGTCCTTTTTGATAATCATGACGGGAATATCTTCAATGTTCTCGTATGTTGTGAATCGTCGGCTACATACAATGCACTCCCTGCGCCTGCGTATAACATTACCATCCTTGCTCAACCTGGAATCGATCACCTTGTTGTCAATTTCTCCACAAAATGGACACTTCATGAATTTCTCCCCCCCTTCTAACTCGGATTCATCATCAACGTCAGACGTGCTAATTTCTTCATGATACATCCGGGCTAACTATCATCAATTTTTTTTACCTCAATACCTGCCTCCTTTAGCATTTCTTCTGATATGGTGTCTGCATATCCGGATGCATAGCAAATATTATTTATTCCTGCATTAATGATCATTTTGGCACATATGGAACAGGGCAAGTTGGTACAGAAAAGTGTTCCACTTTTTATGGAGACACCATGATAGGCAGCTTGTATAATGGCATTCTGCTCGGCATGTATGCCTCTGCATAATTCATGTTTTTCCCCTGACGGCACAGTTAGCTGCTCGCGCAGACACCCCGTCTCAATACAGTGTCTTATTCCCGAGGGTGCACCGTTATAGCCAGTAGACAAAATTCGCTTGTCTTTAACAATTATAGCACCTACTGCACGCCTCAGACATGTGGATCGCCTAGCCACCAGAGAGGTTATTTCCATGAAGTAAGCTTCCCATGAGGGACGGTCCTTTTTCTTCGGCACTTTTCTGACTAGCCTTTTAATACCGGTTTTCATATAAAGGATAAGATTCACATAGCTCGCGAACTTTCCCTCTGGTATCCGTGATTAGATTGTTATTATTGGGGTTTTTGAGAACATCAATAATAAATTTGGCGATTATTTGCATTTCAGCTGCTTTCATACCTCTTGTTGAAACCGCCGGTGTTCCGATGCGAATACCGCTGGTAATCGTCGGGCCTAACTTTTCAAAGGGAATGGAATTTTTGTTGACGGTAATACCTGCACGGCACAGCGCATCTTCTGCCTCTTTCCCGGTGATGTTAAGGCTTCTTAGATCTGCAATTATCATATGGTTGTCGGTGCCATCTGAAACAAGCTTAATGCCGCCATCCATCAAGTTATTCGCAAGTACCTTTGCATTTTTTACGATTTCCATTTGATAGGTTTTGAACGATTCTTTCAGTGCTTCTTTGAAAGCGACAGCTTTAGCAGCGATGACATGCATTAGCGGCCCCCCCTGAATCCCCGGAAAGATTTCCTTGTTCAACTTCGTACCGTAATCCGTTCTTGCCAAAATCAAGCCTCCACGTGGACCTCTTAGTGTCTTATGAGTCGTCGAGGTTATCACATCCGCATAAGGGACCGGAGATGGATGAAGCCCTGTTGCTACCAGGCCGGCGATGTGGGCCATGTCGACCATTAAATAGGCGTCAACTGAGTTGGCGATGTGGGCAAATTTTTCAAAATCTATGATACGAGGATAAGCGCTTGCACCGGCGACAATTAACTTCGGGCGGTGTTTTTCAGCCAAAGAAGACACGTTTTCATAATCGATCGTTTCCGTATCTTGATTTACACCGTAATGAATAAAATTGTATATCCTGCCTGAAAAACTGGCCGGACTGCCGTGAGTGAGATGTCCGCCATGAGAAAGTTTCATACCCAGAACCGTATCACCTGGCTCCAACAAAGCAAAATATACCGCCATGTTGGCCTGTGATCCTGAGTGAGGCTGAACATTTGCATAGGCTGCGTTAAAAAGCTTTTTTGCTCGGTCAATAGCCAGTTTTTCAGCAACGTCCACATATTCACAGCCGCCATAATACCTTTTATCCGGGTAACCCTCCGCATACTTATTGGTAAAAACCGTCGCCTGAACAGCCATTACTGCAGGGCTGGCGATATTCTCCGACGCTATAAGCTCTAAGGTGTTTTTTTGCCTTGCCACCTCCATGGCAATAGCAGCAGCAATATCAGGATCTGTATTTTCTATAAGTTTTGAGTCCAATTATCTCTCTCATTAAAATTGACGGTCTCGCACAGGATATGTGTGGCCCATTCGAACCAGCATGTTGTATTGTCTGTAAAATTAGGCTTGAATGCGATCAATAGACAAGAAACAACCTCTTTATACAAAATGGGTTGAATAATGTCCATTCATTTAAATATCACAGGATTTAAAATTATTATTTTTAGCCGTCTAAATCATCGAACTTTTCAAGGCGTTCCTGATGTCGACCGCCCTCAAAAGGTGTTTCAAGCCATGTCTTAACAATCTCCAATGCAAGGACGTCTCCGGTAACCCGACCACCCATCACCAATATGTTGGAATTGTTGTGACGTCTGCTCATCATCGCAGCGAAAAGATCTGTACAAAGTGCGGCTCTGACGCGAGGAAATTTATTGGCAACCATAGACATACCGATGCCGGTACCACACATGAGTATTCCGCGCTCAAACTTTCCCCTTGAAACCTCAGACGCAACTTTGATCCCATAATCCGGATAATCTACCGAATCTTTGCCAAAGGAACCAACATCTTCGATGTAAATATGCTTATCTATGAGGAACATTTTCACCCTTTCCTTCAAATCATAAGCCGCATGATCGCTTCCGATAATAATCCGCACTTTCTCTTTGGTCATTGTTTTCTGCCTAAATTTGAACCGTTACTATTAATCTTCAACATCAATCACCGTACGGCCTTTATATGCGCCGCAACTGGGGCACGCATGGTGTGGAAGCCGTGCTTCACCACACTGAGGACAGGTGGTTAAATTGGGGACGGCGACTTTCTGATGGGTCCGTCGTTTGTCTCTTTTTGATTTAGATTTTTTTCTTTTGGGTACAGCCATGGTACTCTCCTAAGCAATCGTTTTTTAATACATATTTAACAAATCAACCCCTCTGTTGAGGTTGAGGTTGAAGTAATTGAAATAATAAGGATTGTCAAGTGTTTTAAACCCTCTTGAATTCATGACTGGGTTTTTACCCAACCGTGCTTGCCCAGAAGTGGGCGAGAGACCTCACCTGGTGCTGTTCAGGAGAAATTCGGGCTAAGTCTGAAGTCAAGACCCGAAAGACGCTCTTTGGGCTTGTTGTTTCTGAGGGCAATACTCAAGGCTTTTTTAGTGCCCGTTAGAATTGCCAGTTTTTTGGCCCTTGTAATCGCTGTATATAACAGGTTTCTCTGCAAAAGCATATAATGTTGTGTCATTATAGGTAATATGACTGCAGGGTATTCCGATCCCTGTGATTTGTGTACCGTTGTGGCATAAGCCATAGACAGTTCGTTCATCTCTGCAAAGTCATAGGTGACGATCCTGCCGTAATGATCAACCGCTACCACTTCTTCTTTCCGGTCAATGGTCCTAATTATGCCGATGTCCCCGTTGAAAACCTCTTTCTGGTAATTGTTTTTCAAGTGCATGACCTTATCGCCCTGCTTGAATATGACGCCGTTGGTTTCAAGCTCAATAGGGTTTGGATTCAATGTTTTTTGAAGAACCTGGTTGAGGTTTGCCGTTCCTACGAGGCCCTTGTGCATCGGGGTCAAAACCTGCACCTCGTGGACAGGATCAAAGCCAAAGCGTTTCGGAATAACTTTGCTGCACAATTCAACAATTCCTGACACAACTTTATGGGGATCCTGTTGCTCAATAAAATAAAATTCAGAAAGGTTCTCTAATTCACTCCATGGCTCGAAGACGGGAAAATCACCATTACGAACCCTGTGCGCATTAATAACAATAGGGCTCTCTTGTGTCTGTCTAAATATTGTTTTCAGGTAGAACACCAGTGTTCGATCGGATTTTATCATGTCCGAGAGCACATTTCCCGGCCCTACGGAAGGCAGCTGAAAAACATCACCCACTAAAATCAACATGGCGGTAACAGGAACAGCTCGTAAAAGATGAAACATCAACAATGTATCCACCATTGACGCCTCATCAACGATCACGGCATCGGCATCAAGGGGGTTGTCTTGATTTTTTTCAAACAGATCGTTTTTGAAATTGTATCCCAATAACCTGTGAATGGTCTTCGCTTCTTTTTGAGTAACTTCGGCCAGTCGTCTGGCCGCCCGTCCGGTCGGTGCTGCAAGAAGCACCCCTTTGCCAAGCGCTGAAAAAAGGGCGTTAATGGATTTTATGAGGGTTGTCTTCCCTGTTCCGGGTCCGCCGGTTATGATCACCACTCGATGGGAAAAAATTTTCCCGAGCACCTTAACCTGTTCCGGAGAAAGTCGTATAGCAAGTTTTCTTTGTACTTCTGCTGAAATATGTTGGGTGTCTATATGGTGAGGGATTACCGGCAAAGATAACATGGCCTTGAGTCTGTTTGCTATTCCTGTTTCCGCCATATGAAGTGACTTAAGATAAACTGTCCTGGCACCTGTCTCGCTGACTCTGTGTCCAATCACAATTTCTCTTTCAGCAGATAGTGCTTCGAGTGCATGACGAACTCTCTCATCTTTAATTTGAAAACGATTTTGGCATTGGTCCAGCAGCTGATCCTCATAAAAGAAAACATGTCCTTCATTGGCATGTTGCTTCATCAAATGGATAATACATGCTTTAACCCTGCCGGGTTCGTTTTTTGCCATACCCAACTTCAAAGCTACGGTATCGGCGAAATTAAATCCGATCCCAGGAATATCCGTTGACAGGCGATAAGGATCACTAGATATGATATTGACGGCCTCCTTGCCGAATTTTCTGAGAATCCGAGCACAATATGATGTTTTCATTCCCATTTTTTGAAAAAATTGCATCAAACCCCTGGCTACATGGTGATCTTCCCAGGCATTAAATATCAAAACCGCTTTTTTCCTTCCAATACCTTTAACCTCAAGCAATTTATTCGGATTATTCTCTATGATTGCAAAAGTTTTTTCCCCAAACCTGTTGGTCATTCTCTTTGCCATTAAAGGGCCGATTCCCTTGATAATGCCGGATTCAAGGTACTCTCTCATGCCGTCAATTGTTGAAGGAAGAGCAACTTCATAGGTTTCGATTTTAAACTGCCGGCCATAGGTAGAATGAGTTACCCATGAACCTTGAATTCTTAAAGTTTGCCCCGGACGAACAGCCGCCATAGATCCGACAACCGTTACCATGCGGTTCGTAATGCCGGTTTTTAACTGGGCTACGGTATAATGGTTCTCAGGATTGTAATAGGTGATTCTTTCCAGATGTCCTTCAAGAGTCGTCATGGGAAAAGATGTCTTTGCTTGAGTTAATCAACCAGTTAAGGTATAAAATTCACGTCATGCCGTTTTCTTCACAGCTTTGATGATACCTACCGAGAAGTTTAATCGTCTTCAGCGACGACAAAAGCATCGACGAATCCGTTTTTTATCATTATTTCTTCATATGTTGCTGCCTGTTCCAGAGTCGAGCTTCTACCGACTCTCACCCTGTATAGGGTTTCAAATCCATCAGAGTGAGCTTTTATATGAGCATTCTTATATAATTGATCGAGCTTTCGCCTCAGTTTTTCAGCGTTATCCCATTCGCTAAAAGCACCCACCTGAATGGTAAAATTCCCCCGATAGTAATCCAATGGTTTATCGGTTCCGCCTGAACCGCCTGTTGAATTCGACTTCCCGGCAGAACCGAGAGCGACGATTTCAACAGGTGCCGTACCAGTATCTGTAATTCCGAGCTTTTTTGCGGCCTCATAAGAAAGGTCAACAATCCGGCCTCGAACAAAGGGACCCCGATCATTGATTCTTACATTTATCTTTTTATTGTTCTTAAGATTATGGACCATGACATGTGTTTCAAACGGCAAGGTTTTATGAGCAGCCGTCATAGCATACATATTATAAATTTCTCCGCTGGACGTCTTCCTACCGTGAAATTTTTTTCCATACCAAGATGCTTTTCCGCGTTGTCTAAAGTCCCTTGCGTGTGGCAGCGGTTGGTACCAATTTTTCCCGACCTTGTAAGGTCTGGGGTGTGCGGGAGCTTTTGGAGAGGGTATTGGAGGCGGTGTTGGGGGAGGTGCTACCCTTGCACACCCATAAAAAAGAAGAATCGACATACAGGAAAAAAAAAGTGGTCGACAAACTAAAGGGAATAACCTTTTTATCATTTTAGATGTCATCACTATTTCGTCAATGCAGTCTTCAAAACATCCTGCATTTTGTCAACAAAATAAAAATGAATCTTATTTTGAACGTCTTGAGAGATGTCTTCGAGATCTTTCTCGTTCCACTTTGGAAGGATAATCGTTTTTATGCCGGCACGGTGAGCGGCCAGAACTTTTTCCTTGATGCCGCCGACCGGCAAAACCTGACCCCTAAGCGTTATCTCGCCGGTCATGGCAAGATCCTTATTGATGGTTTTTTTGGTCAGAAGAGATGCCAACGCTGTCAGCATGGTGACACCGGCAGAAGGACCGTCCTTAGGAATAGCGCCGGCCGGTACGTGAATATGAATATCGTGATTTTGGAAAAAATCTTCGGAGATCCCCAAGGAAGAAGCGTTCGCTCGAATGAAACTCAAGGCTGCAGTAGCTGACTCTTTCATAACATCTCCCAGTTGACCGGTCAATGTAAGTCCTTTATTCCCTTTCATGAATGTGGCTTCGATAAAGAGGAGCTCTCCTCCGGCCTGGGTCCAAGCGAGCCCCGTGGCTACTCCCGGTGTGGAAGTTCTGGCTTTTGCTTCCGAAGTCATGCGTACTGGTCCAAGGTATTCAAAAACATTATTAACTTTGATTGATATTGACTTAGACTTGCCTTCTGCAATATTTGCTGCCACGCCACGGCAAACTGTTGCGATTTCCCTTTCCAGATTCCTCAACCCGGCCTCCCGGGTATATCCGGTAATTATCCTTTTTACAGCACCTTTTGTAAATGAAATCTGATTGGATTTAAGGCCATGCGCATCTTTCTGACGTGGAATGAGATAACGCTTGGCAATTTTTAATTTTTCCTCAAGTGTATATCCATGTAGTCTCAGAACTTCCATCCTGTCCAACAAAGCGGAAGGTATGGTATCAAGAATATTCGCGGTCGTAATAAACATGACTTTGGATAGATCAAACGGCACATCAAGATAATGATCTGAAAAAGAAAAGTTCTGTTCCGGGTCTAGTACCTCAAGCAGAGCTGATGATGGATCTCCCCGAAAATCACTTCCTACTTTGTCTATTTCGTCCAGCATAAACACCGGATTATTTGATTCTGATCTTCGGATTCCCTGAATAATCCGGCCGGGAAGGGCGCCCACATAGGTACGCCGGTGCCCCCTAATTTCGGCTTCATCTCTTACACCGCCCAGTGAAATTCTGAAAAATTTGCGCCCAAGAGCTCTGGCTACGGATAGACCCAAGGAGGTCTTACCGGTACCGGGGGGGCCGGCAAAACAAAGTATCGGCCCTTTTGACTCGGGCTTCAGCTTACGTACAGCAAGGTATTCTAAGATCCGCTTTTTGGCTTTTTCAAGCCCATAATGATCTTGGTCTAAAATCTTTCTAGCTGTTTTTATATCAAGGTTGTCCTTCGTACTTTCATGCCAAGGAAGTGCCGTCAGCCAATCCAGGTAGGTGGATGCTACCGTATATTCCGCAGAAGACGGGTGCATACGGGAAAGCCGGTTTAATTCACGCTCGGCTTCTTTGCGAGCCTCTTCGGGGAGGTCTTTTTCCTCAATTTTTGCCCTGTAGTCGTCAACTTCAACAGAAGGTTCATCCTTCTCGCCAAGTTCTTCCTTTATTGCTTTGAGTTGTTCACGAAGATAATACTCTTTTTGCCTTTTATCCATATCCCCTTTAACCTGGGTCTGAATTTTGTTGCCAAGCTCAAGGATTTCCAGCTGATAGTTAACGATTCTGGTAACTTCTTTTAACCGTTTTTTTACATCAAAAATTTCCAGAACGGCCTGTTTTTCTTCAATGCTGGTGTTGACGGTAGAGGCAATCAGATCAGCTAACACACCAGGTTCCTGTATGGATTTTGCCATGGCAACGATTTCCTGGGGCAGGCCCGGAGAAAGCTCCGCTATTCTGCCGAACTGGCTGATCATATTGGACATGAGTGCTTCTATTTCCTTGCCTTTTTTTTCGACATCTTTGATATGCTCCACGCGAGCCTGGAGATATGGTTTGCCTTGCAAATATTCTTTTACCTTTAACCTGCCTAATCCTTGGACCAGCAACTGGGCTTTGTTATCTTCGGTTTTTGCCATTCTAAGAATCAAAGCACTCGCACCTACGGCATAAAGGTCATCATGGGAATAATTATCCTTTTGGATTTGATTTTTTGCGACTAGAAGTCCAATTATTCGACTCTGGGACATGGCTTCATCGACGAGTTGGATCGATTCCGCCTGCATAACAACAAGGGGCAAAACCATTTTCGGGAAAAGCGCGGTATCAAACAATGGAAGGATAGGTAGGAATTCAGGGATTTGTTCAGCGCTTATTTCTAGTGATGCCTGCTGCTCTGTCATGAGAACCTCCAATTATTATATTTCAATCTAATCTGCATAAGTTGAAATCCGATAATCGGCACGAATCGTATGAATATCTTATTGCACCTGAGAAAAACGTGGCTATCCATCGGATACTGGTATTTTGTGAGTCTTATCCAGCAAAAATTTAGCAAGGCGAATCTGAAGAAAACCATTTGAATATGATGCAGAAACGACTTCGGGATCAATAGGGGCCGGAAGATACAGAATGCGTTCAAATTTACCATACTGAATCTCAGCCAAGCGGTACGTCGCGTTTTCAACGCGGGGATATTCAGAACGGTTTCCAGACATCTTAACGGCCTTGCTGCTGATTTCAAGTTCCAAATCTTCTTTGTTAACCCCGGCAATTTCTGCAAGAATTATTATCTCTTCAGGGGTTTCATAAATATCCATTTGAGGCTTCCATCTTCGCTCTGCTATTGTGAACATGGGGTGTACCGATCGAAACATGTCCTCAATGGTTTTTTCAAACTTTGAACCAATCTGATCAAAATCCTTTATGAATCGTATTTTGATGTAATCCATTTTGAGCTCCTGCCTTATTTAACCATTTCTTTTTTACTCTTGCCAAATATCAGATCCAGCTAAAATAACACCAAATCAAAGCTTTGTAAAGATAAGTTGCGAATACGCAACAGAGGAACATAAAATTTGTATTTTATCTTTCGATGCCGTATTAAACGAATATGAATAGAGATTTCAAAAACCCATATAAATTCGTCATCGGTTCTCAATACTTTTTGTATTTTGGTATTATGGGCATTTTTTTGCCCTACTTCAATTTGTATTGCTACCATCTCGATTTCAGCGGTTTTGAGATAGGCACCTTGTCGGCCATAAGATCGGTGGCGCTTATTATATTTCCGTTGGTCTGGAGCGCCTTTGCAGATCGCTTTCAAATGAGACGGCCCATATACATTTTATGCAATGCAATGAGCACAACCATCTGGATTTTCTTCTTTTTTACCACAGATTTTATTCCCATGCTGGTCATAACCGTTTTTTACGGCATTTTTTACACCCCGATTATCTCATTTCTGGAAGCCTTCACAATGGATATTCTCGGCAAGGAAAAGAAAAGTTACGGCAAAATCCGGAGTTGGGGCTCTCTTGCTTTCATTATGATCGTCATCGTGGTGGGAAAAGTCATCGACCTTTATTCCATTGAAATAATTCTTGCCCTGATTTTTGGCATGTCATTGCTACAGGCCCTCATCTCCAGCAGAATTCCGGATATACAGATTAAAAAACAGACATCTTTTACTGTCAAAGCCAAAGATTTTCTAAACAGGCGGGTAATCCTTTTTTTGTTTTGCGCCTTTTTAATGTTGGTCAGTCATGGAACCTATTATGGGTTCTATTCCATCCATCTGGAAAATCTGGGATATGGGAATGTATTTATCGGCATTGCCTGGGCGCTGGCATCAATTGCCGAAATTTTGATAATGCTGAATTCTGACAGCATATTCAGACGATTTCAATTGGAAGATGTCCTGGTCTTTTCCTTCATTGTAGCAGCCGTGAGATGGTTTGCTTTATATTTTGTCATCTCTCCGACAGGGATTCTTTTATTACAAATTTTACACGCCATCACCTACGGCACCTTCCACGTTGCAAGTATTCTATACATTGATTCATTGTCCCCTGATGAAACCAAGACGCTGGGACAGGCAATTAACAATGCCGTCACTTACGGGTTGGGCTTAATGGTAGGGTTTTTTGTTAATGGCTATCTATTCGAAATAATAGGCTTGTTTTCACTTTTTATGATAAGCAGCGCCATTGCCCTGGCCGGGGGTCTGCTGTTCAAATTTACCTGTTTTGTAGATCAAAGGAAGAGTGTAAAATGAAACCAACTTGCCATCCGGTAATTTTTTTTGTATGGATAACTGCAATTAAACTCAAACTTTAATGATAGGAGGATCCCAGTATGAAAAAGAGAAAGGGGCGGTTGAAAGTCTTTCATAGTATTTGTCTGGTGAGTATAATTGTGTTTGGATTGGTCGCCATCATCGGTTCCGGAGGTGGCGGCGGCAGCGGTGGCGGCAGTTCCAGCGGGCTCACCTACACGGGTTCGGAAACCCTCGCCAGCATAAGTGATGGAAATGCTCAAGTTCTGGCCACAGGCGCTTACACAAACGGCAGCACCGGCTATGCCATGTCAACCATTGCCTCCCTTCAGACTAGTGGAAATGAGCAAACCGGCTATCCCCTTTTATTGAAAGTGTCCAATATATTGACGGACTCTCTGGAACAAGTTGATTTCAGGACCGCTACGGATGGAAGCGGTTCCAGAGCCACGGAGACCGTATCGGGTATTGTGGGCGATTGTGGCGGTACCGCTGCTTACAGCATTGAGTTTAATGAGGGTACCGGCCTGTTTGAGGGTTCTTTCTCTTTTAGCAATTACTGCAACCAGGGAACAACCATCACCGGAGCAGTCACTTTTTCCGGCACCGTCGATGTCAACAACGACAATGCCCTCTTATCTTTTAGCTTTTCTTTTGTTGCTCTCACCGTCAGCTCCGCAGGGAATTCGCTGACTCTCGACGGCACCTTGTCTATCAACACCGTGGGATCTCCGTCCACCTTAACTTTGGATGTCTTTGTAAGGTATAACACTGATGGCAACCCAGTGTATTGGGTAAGAGATTACACGTTAATCGTGACCGAGGGATCAGGTTTTGTTGATCTTCAAATTTCCGGTATTTTCTATAACCCCGTTGAAGGTTACGTTACCGTTACCACAGAAACAACCATAAGGGTTAACGACGTTGATGATTATCCTTCCAGTGGTGTTCTGGTCGCTACAGGAAACCTCGGCTCGGCAGGCCTCAGCACCAAGGCCAAATTGACTTTCCTTACTTCGACAACGTATAGGGTTGAGGCGGACACTGACGGAGACGGTGTTTATGAAAACGACTGTGATAATTGTGGAGATTTTCTTTGGTAAGGTTTTGAGACTCTGATAGCGTTCATATAACTCTTTTTAATGTCAATTTCCCATATGAACCAAGAATCAACAGCTGAAGATATAGCTGCTTTAAAGAAGGTTTCCTCTCGCCTTACGGATTATCAGAAACAGAGAGGAAACCTTATTCCTATCCTACAGATGATCCAGGAAGAACTTGAATATCTTCCTCCGAAAACCTTAACTATGGTGGCGGAATACCTTGAAATCAATGCATCAGAGGTTTACGGTGTCGCCACATTCTATAACCAGTTTAGATTTCATCCTCCCGGCAAACACCCGGTTAAGGTCTGTTTGGGTACAGCCTGCCACGTCAGGGCCGGTGATATTATCCTGGAAAATTTCGAGAGAAAGCTCGGGATTACGGAAGGCGAAA
>CALANC010000228.1 GCA_937925895.1 uncultured Desulfobacterales bacterium | reverse complement strand
TATATGGAGGTTATAGAAAAACAGCTCCATGTCATGGATATGACCGCAATTTCTCTGGCAATGGATAATAAGCTTCCCCTAATCATATTTAATTTAATGGGAAAGGGAAATGCCAGGAAGGTTGTATGTGGAGAAACGGTTGGAACTCAAATTGCAGCCAAATAATTTCATTAAGTTAATCGACCGGAAAAAAATTTGTCCAAAAATTCAGCAGCTTAAAAGGAAAAGCCCATGTTAGAGGAGATATATCAGGAGACCAGAGAGAATATGGGGAAATCTATAGATGCCCTGAAAAAGGAATTCAAAAGGGTTAGAACCGGCCGTGCATCCCTGTCAATTCTTGACCCCATAAGAGTTGACTACTATGGTACCCTTACACCGCTAAATCAGATGGCTTCTCTCTCGGTACCTGAAAGTCGTCTGATTACCATTCAACCCTGGGATTCTTCAGTGATTAAGGATGTCGAAAAAGCAATATTAAAATCCGACCTGGGATTAACCCCTTCCAATGATGGGAAGTTAATAAGGATATCCATTCCACCGCTCACAGAGGAGAGGAGGAAACAGCTGGTTAAAGAAGTACTTAAAAAAGGCGAAGAATATAAGGTGGCGGTGCGAAACTACAGGCGTGATTCCAATGATCTCCTGAAAAGTTTGAGAAAGGATGGAGAAATATCAGAAGATGATGACTACAGGGCCCAAGAGCAGGTCCAGAAAATAACTGACGAATTCGTCAAGCTTATCGATGACATCTGTAAAGAAAAAGAGATAGAAATCCTTGAATTTTAATACCTCCTCCTCTCCAAACCAAGATCTTGAACCCGCCAGACTACCCTCTCATGTCGCCATAATCATGGATGGTAACGGGCGTTGGGCCAAAAAACGACTGTTAAATCGGATTAAAGGACATGAAAAAGGGGTGGAGGCGGTTCGAGCCACGGTGCGAGCGTGCCGTGAACTCGGAATCGCCAATTTGACACTTTATGCCTTTTCCACTGAAAACTGGCACCGACCCAAATCCGAAATCACTGCCCTGATGACCCTCCTAAAAACCTTCCTGGAATCAGAAGAAAAAGAGTTGATGGAAAATAATATTCGTCTGAACGCCATCGGTCAGATTGAACGCCTGCCCGGCGATGTTCAGCAGGCCCTGCATAAGATCATGACGTTAACCAAAAAAAATAGCAGTATGCTTCTTAATTTGGCATTAAGTTATGGCGCACGGGATGAAATCCTTAAAATGGTCAAAGAGATTGCAAAAAAAGCAAAAATTGGTACTATCGATCCCGATTCAATCACATCCGAACTTGTATGTGAGCACCTTTACACCAAAGAAATACCTGATCCAGACCTTCTCATTAGAACCAGCGGAGAAATGCGCCTAAGCAACTTTCTCTTATGGCAAATTGCTTATTCAGAAATATACATCACCGATACGTTATGGCCCGATTTTGGCAAAGATGAGTTGATTGAAATCCTTAAAAACTATCAACGCCGTGAACGACGATTTGGCAAAATCGAATCATAACCGTTGGTTTAATTGAACCAGTTACGCCAGTCCCTGAATGAAACCATGCATTTAAAACGTTGGATCACAGGTCTCGTAAGCGCCCCTTTTATCATCCTGCTGATTAGTTTTGGAGGACCTTTTTTATTTGCCGTCGTGATCGGTATTTTATGCGTCCTGGCACTTTGGGAATACTTTCGTATTGCCTTTCCTGATAGAACTTCTTCTAGTTTGGGCCTCATACCCCTATTAGGCTTTGCAACCGCTCCTTTCATCATCTGGGGTTCCTACTTAAATTCATTCAAAATCGTGTTGGGTGTATTAACCATCAATTTTATTATTGCTGTTTTGCTTTCTCTGGCCAAACATAAATCTGACTTATCGGTATCAGAGATAGCCACAAAACAGCTTCTGGGCATGATATACATACCATTGCTTTTATCTTACCTGGTCTGGATTCGAAACGGCGTGAATGGGATCAGCTGGATTTATTTCATCCTGATAATCACCTTCTGTGGGGATATCGGTGCCTTTTACATAGGATCTTATTTTGGTCGCCATAAACTATCCCCGACGATCAGTCCGAACAAAACCATTGAGGGGGCTGTCGGCGGTCTGGTGGCAAATTTGGGTGTGGGTGCGTTATTCAAACATCTATTCATGCCCTTTCTTCCTTGGGGTTTGAGTGTTCTGTTTTTCCTTTTAATCGGTATCGCCGGGCAAGGGGGAGATCTGTTTGAATCCGGACTGAAGAGAGCCGCTAATATAAAAGATTCCGGGACATTACTTCCCGGACACGGTGGCATATTGGATCGGATCGATGCCTTGCTCTTTGCCGCCCCTGTTGCATTTTTGTTTAAGGAATATATTTTCTAAGGCAAGATTCATACAGCAATAAAGAAAATTGCCTGACCTTAATTACCTTGGATCATCTCCGAAAGAGTTGGAGTGATTAATGAAGGATTCAAGGGGTCAAGGATTCAAGGATTCGAGTGAAATGCTTAAAAACTATAGAGATCTGATAGTTTGGCAAAGGTCCTACAAACTCTGTTTGGATCTTAACAGAATGACAAAAAATTACCATAAGAAGGAAGATTTCAAGATCCGGGTCCTGCTTTCAGGGTGATTTAAATTATGTAAATAAAGAAAATTTCGCGGCTCTCAGGTAAGATACAGAGGAATTTGAAAAGACGCTCACAGCATTGATAAGATCTTTGGGGTACAAACACTTGGACCCTTGAACCCTTGAACCCTTGAATCCTCGGACCCTCTTCTCAGACTAAGTTGGAGAAGAACCATAACCTTATAACCTTTTATTCGTAATCTGAATAATATGAAAAACCTTTCAATATTAGGGTCCACGGGATCGATCGGCTGCAACACACTCGAAATCGTGGAAATGTTTCCCGAACGATTCGCTGTCAAAGCACTTGCGGCTAAAAAAAATACCGCCCTGCTTGCCGGACAAATTAAACGATTTGGCCCTGAAATCGCTGTGGTATTTGATGAAGCCGCCGCTAAGGAGCTGCAAAACATACTCCCCCCGGGAACCGGTGTTGATATATTTCACGGAGAAGAGGGTTACAGAACTGCTGCCACGTATGATTCTGTCGATATGGTGGTATCGGCAGTGGTGGGTGCGGCCGGATTGAAACCGACCCTTGCCGCCATACGGGCAAGAAAAGACATTGCTCTGGCAAATAAAGAAACCCTTGTGGTGGCAGGCGAAATTGTCATGAGGGAAGCCGAAGCAAATGGCATAAAAATCCTGCCAATTGACAGTGAACATAGCGCCATTTTCCAATGTATTGAAGGCAATCGTAAACAGGATATAAAAAAGATCCTGCTCACTGCATCCGGGGGCCCGTTTTTTAATTTGCCGGAAAAGGACTTTGTTAACATCACACCCAAAGATGCACTGAATCATCCC
>CALANC010000227.1 GCA_937925895.1 uncultured Desulfobacterales bacterium | reverse complement strand
AAAGGCCACTGCTACCTCTTTACTCCCTTTGAGAGAAAAAGCCAGGGCTGAACCAACCGCCTGAGGTATAGTTCCTGCGACAATAGCGGAGGCTCCCGGAAAACCAAGATCTGTGGCAGCCAGATGCATGGATCCTCCACGCCCCCTGGAACAGCCCGTCTCCCTGCAGTACAACTCTGCCATCATGTGCTTGATGCTACCCCCTTTTGCAAGGTAATGGGCGTGGTTGCGGTGAGTGCTATAGACAAAATCATCCTGTGTCAGGGCAGCGCAGACTCCTGCTGCCACGGCCTCCTGACCAATAGAGAGATGGCACGGGCAGATGATTTCTTTCTCGGCAACAAGGTCGGCTACCTTCTCTTCCACCAGCCGGATCTTGAGCATCATTTTATACATTTGGCGAAGGCTTTCGGCCGGGGTTTCGCCCACCATTTCGCTTGTTACCGGCTTGCAATAGTTCTCTTTTACATACAAAGACGAGGTTGCTGTCACAATCGTCTCCTGTCTGATCGTGTGGGGTTTCAGGTTATCTTGAGACTACAGTCTTGAGGGTCTCCAAGATGATTACGAGATCATTGCGCAGACTTTTTTCCCGAACATACTTGAGCTGCAGTTTTAACTTTGTAGGACGGATCTCTTCCATGTAGGTCCTGTCAGGATCTGGACTACCACTGAGAATTTTGCCTTCATTCGGGTTCCATAAAGAGGCCCAGTCCGTAATTCCCGGTCTCACACTGAGTATTGTCTTTTCCTCCTCGCTGAACATATCCGTATAATGTCGGACCTCGGGTCTCGGCCCGACGAAACTCATGTCTCCCTTCAGTACGTTTAATAGCTGGGGGATCTCGTCCAGTTTAAGTTTTCGCAGCTTAAATCCTATTTTGGTAATCCGCGGATCGTCATCAGCTGTGGAAGATCCACCTATCTTCTCGGCGTTCATGACCATACTACGGAATTTAAAGATTCGGAAAGGAACTCCATTTTGACCAACGCGCTCTCCGCGATAAAAAACCGGACCGCCATCTTCTTGCTTTATTGCTAAAGAAAGAACCAGAAAGAAAGGCGATAATGCTAAAATACCGCAAACAGAAGCAAAGATGTCGACTAGACGTTTAGCCATGATAGGATCGATCAAAAACTCGTCTGGAACCTATTTGTCTATTGGTAAGAGCAAAACTGTTCCCCATTAGTGCTATATGATCGGGAATCATGACTTCCTTGACTTGCGGTGTTCAAACACTTTTTCAACATGTTCAGCGTATTCCGCGTAGATTCTATCTGCATCTCCAAATTCTTCATAAAACCGAGATGCATTTGCGGCCATCTTACTGCGCAGACCAGAATTCGTCGATAGTTTTTGAATACAATTATAAAGCCCCTCTGCATCGCCTGGTCGATAATTTAAGCCCATTGCGTGGTGCTCTATCAAGTCCGCCATTTCACCTTCAAGAGAAGAGATTAGTGGAAGACCTGCCGAAAGATATTCAAAGACCTTGTTCGGGGCAGCATTTTTGACACTGTTGCAGGGAACAATACCGGCCCAAGATGAAAAAAGCGCTTTCTCTATATCACTCGCTTCAATCCATCCTGGCAAAAGTACATTCGGCAAATCGGCGACTTCTGCCTTCAGTCTTTCGTACTGCTCACCAGTTCCGGCTAGAAAAAATAAAAGATCCTTTTTTCCATTCCCTTTGAATCGCCTGGCAACCTCCAAGATCAACCTGAGTTCATAGGAATCACCGAAAGTCCCCACAAAAACAAATACCTGTTTGTTCTTGAATTTATCTAGATAGTCAAAATCACCGAGATCTGCATTCTTCAATCTATTCTTGTAGCCGTGATAGAATACTTTATCCCATCTGCCCTGCGGCCGACCAATTTTGTTAAGTCCCCAATCGAGACAACCTTGTGACATGGCTACCAAGGAGTCGGCCTCCTGCAATAAATAAGACAATTTAGCAAAATCTAAAGCCAGGGCAATTCTCCCCAATTTGTATAACCTAGCCTTCTGTAATGGGCCCAGGAAGGTATCCGGCCAAAGGTCCCTTATATCCACCACAAGTGGCACCCTATTTAGGCGGGCATACAGCATGCTTTCATACGCCAGTTGATGACAAGGCATCGAAGTCACAACAATATCGGGTTTGTTAACCCTTCTTGATTGCATCTTGAATTTTGTTGCCACTATCTTATGGTCAATGTAGCGTGCAATCGAAATATTTCCTCGATAACCACAACCTCTTATTACGCGAAGAGTGAGTTGTGGGCTGAAATGAAATTCTCTATCCTTCTCTGACAGCCATATTTTGCGCTGATGCTCAAATGCACTGCTCCACCAGTAAACACTATGACCACGCTCCACAAGTACATCAGCAAGCAGAGCTGTACGCATTTTCCTTATATCATCATTTAATGGTAAAGGTTCACCACTTTGGATCAGCCAAACATTCATTCAATCGCACTTCCATACCTTCTAAAGAAAGCCTGCAACTTAAGTGAAAACCACAATGCTCTATGGAGTCTTCTAATGGTCAATGTAACAGATAAAGAATGGTTTTAAGAATAGACGCAAGAATTCACGCTTCCTATTTGTCTTGCTTTATAAGTTCAAACGTGAACATCCACGACATAAGTCGAATCAAGGGGATCTTAGTTAGTATGGTATCAATCTTATGCAGAATGGGTGCTAATACTCGCATGTGAGGCTCTAATATGCTCAGTATGTGCCAAAATCTAATTTCTCCTACGCTAAAGAATTTCTTTGCAAAAACAATGTCCTTCAAAGACAAGATATGCGCCTTTTCCCATTCAGTTCTCATTTCAGGAGTAAAATGACGATATAGCTTGATTGCCGGATTATAATCAAGGGCCTCGATTGCAAGCACCTTACCACCGGGAACAAGTATTCGTTGCATCTCCGGAAATGCGTGTGAAAGATCCAAGTGATGAAGAACCCCAGAACACATTATCCTCTCAATTGAATCATCGGGCAACATGGTGTTCTCGGCATCAGCCTGCACGAAGCAGGTGTTCTGTGAAACATCTTCCTTTTCTGCATTTTCACGCGCATTCTCTATAGAAATCACACTCAGATCCAAACCTATTGCCAAAGCGGCTCCTGCTTTCGCTGCCCCAATTGCAATCGATCCGTCACCACAGCAATAATCAAGAAAAACACGACCTCGGGCCTCCCGCCCGATCCATTTATCAACGTAACTTTTGGATAGACTCGTCGCTGAGTAGTACTTTTTGTTCCCATAGAAGCGCTCATATGTATCTTGATCCAGGCTATCTACTTCCGACCAATTCCGGTGCCCATCATGAAACTCAAGTTCAATTTTCTTTCTTTCCGATAATACTCTCATCCAATATTCGTTACTCATCTGGGAAATTTCGCTAAGTTTAGATTTCAGCTCTTCAATGTGCATCAAAATAACCTTTTTATGAGAAAATCACTTTCACTCAACGTGTTCAAAAATAAATTCCGTTCAAAATAATATTTTACATAGCGTTATGTGAAGGTCAAAAATTCAATATCTCAATTCTCTATCATCTGAAATGTCACTAGGAAATCACAAAAAATCAATTTACCTAAACCATTAGGAATAACATCCTGTCGCCTACCATGCTATTACGCCACATCCAATTTATCATGCAAAACAACTTATCTTCCAAAATATCCAAAAATAAAAAACCCGAGTTACTAAATGGCAAAACATTCCAGCGTTCATCGAAATTTAATTATCTTAAACCAGTAGTGTCCCAACGTTTTACTAACGTTGGTCGTTAAGCGTTTGAAATAATAGCTGGTTTCCTGATTTATGCCTGTTATCGACTTGAGCACTGAGAAGGTAGTCCGGTATG
>CALANC010000226.1 GCA_937925895.1 uncultured Desulfobacterales bacterium | reverse complement strand
ACTTCTTCTTATTACCACAAAAAGAGCCATTTTGAGTTACTGCCAGATACCGATAACGAAATAATTTTTTTGGGTGATAGCATTACAGATTGGTGCCGGTGGTCCGAGTTATTTCAAAATTTAAATATTAAAAATAGAGGGATAGGTGCTGATAGGACTGACGGTATTTTATTGAGATTAGATGAAATCATATCATCATTCCCAGACAAAATTTTTATAATGATCGGCATAAATGATCTAAACCAAGGGGTCGATGTTCTGGATATTGTCAGGAATTATAAACAGATAATTCAGATTATATCAGACAAATCACCCGGAACGAAAATTTACGTACAAAGTCTTTTACCAGTAAATGAACAATTGCTCGCAAAATTTTACCCAAAATCGAAAATAAAAGGGGAAAATATCCGAAAACTAAACAATTTTTTAGAAGATTTGAGCTCAGAATATCAAATTGACTATATCAATCTTTATTCTTTGTTCAAAGGAGATGAAGATCAATTGGATGAAAAATTTACTTACGATGGCCTCCATCTTAGGGGCGAGGCCTATTTAATCTGGAAATCCTTCATTGAGCAAGATGTTCTCAATTAAATTTTTAAGAATATTTAACGAAAAAATGTCCTTGTTCCCCCAATTTTTTCCTAATTTAAATTAAAAAGAGGTAATAATGAAAGCAGTTATACTTGCCGGAGGATTCGGTACGCGTATATCAGAAGAAACCGGCGTAAAACCTAAACCGATGGTTGAAATCGGCGATAAACCTATCCTGTGGCACATTATGAAAATTTATTCGGCCGCAGGTATTGATGATTTTATTATTTGTTTGGGATACAAAGGCTATGTGATCAAAGAATATTTTGCCAGCTATTCACTTCATATGTCCGATATTACATTCGACCTGCGCCGCAATGATATCAAGGTTCACCAGAACGGCACCGAGCCCTGGCGGGTGACGTTAGTCGACACCGGAGAACAAACCATGACCGGCGGCCGCATTAATCGGATTCGAGATTATATCGGAGATGAATCATTCTGCTTAACCTATGGAGACGGCGTCACTGATATGAACATTCAAAAATTAGTCGAATTCCATCGGGATCAAAAAACTGTGGTCACTTTAACCGCTGTGCAGCCGCCGGGACGATTCGGTGCTTTTAGTCTGAATCAGCACCAAAACCTGGTATCTTCTTTTAAAGAAAAACCACAAGGAGACGGTGCCTGGATTAATGGAGGATTTTTCGTTGTTGAACCCAAAGCTTTTGATTATATTCAAGATGATTCTACCGTATGGGAACAAGAGCCACTGACCGCGCTGGCACGTGAGGGTATGCTAGGCGCTTACCGTCACGACGGATACTGGCAGAATATGGATACACTCAGAGATAAAAATGTACTGGAGGAACTATGGCGGTCAGGCAATCCACCGTGGAAGATTTGGTAGGTCAATTCTGATTTTAAAATAATTCGTGAGTGAAAATGAAATCTGCAAAAGACGTGATCAATACCGATCTGAATTATATTTATCAAAATGCGCACCCTGAATTTAAAAGCATTGCGGGAAAAAACCTATTGCTAACAGGAGGGGCCGGATTTCTCGGGTATTACCTTGTCCAATCCGTTTTATTCTGGAATAGCAAAGTCGATTCGTCACAATGGATTAGATTGACGGTAATGGATAATTTTATACGCGGTGTGCCTGAGTGGTTAATAGATTTAAAAGAAGATAAGAATTTGAATTTGTTAAAACATGATATCACCAAGCCGCTGCCGGCTAATCTGGTGGATACTCAATATATCATCCATGCCGCTTCGATTGCTTCGCCAACCTATTATCGGAAATTTCCGGTTGAAACGATGGATGCCAACGTGAATGGACTTCGCTTCCTTCTGGAATACGCCAAAGCCCGGCAGGATGAGGAACGGCAGGTTAAGGGTTTTCTTTTTTTCTCGAGCAGCGAAATCTATGGTAATCCTTCACCGGATTTTATCCCGACACCTGAAAATTATCCCGGCTCTGTTTCCTGTACCGGACCCCGTGCCTGCTACGATGAATCCAAACGTTATGGAGAGACGCTTTGCGTCAATTTTGCCCGGCAATATAATCTTCCCCTGAAAATCGCCCGCCCTTTTAACAATTATGGGCCAGGACTTAAAATAACGGATAGAAGGGTAATACCGGATTTTGTAAATGATATTCTGGTCGGGGAAAACATTCAAATGTATTCAGACGGCACTCCCACCCGCACGTTCTGCTACGTGGCGGACGCCATCATCGGTTATTATAAAGTATTGATTCGCGGACAGAAGGGTGAGGCGTACAATATCGGAGTGAGTAAACCGGAAATTAGTATGGCCGATCTTGCCCGCAAAATTGTAGAAATTTCCAAAACTATTTTTCACTATCGGGGAAAGGTAGAATTGCGCCACAGCACGGAACCCGACTATTTGACCGACAACCCCATGCGTCGCTGTCCGGATATCACCAAAGCGCAAACGGAACTGGATTACAACCCCGACATTTCTTTGGAAGAAGGATTATCCCGTTCGCTGCTCTGGTACCGCGATCATCATGAGGGAGAGGAAGCTTAATGAAAATTTCAATCATCGGGTCCGGATATGTTGGATTAGTTACCGGCGTGTGTCTGGCGGAAAAAGGTCATTCGATCATTTGCGTGGATGCGGATCATGAAAAAGTGGCAAACATCAATCAAGGTGTACCGCCAATATTTGAGCAAGGCCTTAAAGAATTATTAAAGAAAAATATTTACGTCAATCTGCAGGCGACTGCTGATTTGCGCCAGGCGGTTATTGATACGGAAGTTTCCCTAATAACCGTGGGGACACCCTTTGATGGTGAACAAATCGATCTGGCCCAAATTAAAGAGGTTTCACATCAGATCGGAGAAGCCCTTAGAGACAAAAAATCTTATCACCTTGTTGTTGTGAAAAGCACTATTGTTCCGGGGACGACTGATGATGTGGTTGTGCCTATTTTGGAAAAAACGGCTCGGAAAAAAGCCGGTCCCGATTTTGGTGTGGGAATGAATCCCGAATTTTTAAGGGAAGGCGTTGCTGTTGAAGATTTCATGACACCTGACCGTATTGTACTTGGTGCCATCGACCCCAAAAGCCTGGATTGGATGGAGAAGATTTACCAGGGTTTTGAAAACGTCGATAAAGTGCGAACGAATAACCGCACAGCAGAAATGATAAAATACACGGCTAATTCTCTACTGGCGACGATGATATCATTTTCTAATGAAATTGCCAATTTAAGGGCTGAATTACTGAATTTTGCCTCCTTAATTGAGCTTGAACTGGATTTTTCAGAAGAAGATGTTGAGTTTGCTGATCGAACTGCTTTTCAGCAATTGATCAATCGTATCACACAGGTGATCAAAAAACTGATCGACTCCTTCGCCTTGGGTAATGTGTTGAAAAATGGAATACCGGTGGCAATTGTAGGAGAACCAAATGTGGGAAAATCAACCTTGCTTAATGCGCTTCTAAATGA
>CALANC010000225.1 GCA_937925895.1 uncultured Desulfobacterales bacterium | reverse complement strand
AGTCAGATGTTGTGGAAACCCTTAAAATTGCAATCGAAGCCTCAACTCAGCGCGGAGAACCGATTGATCATATTCTTTTCCACGGTCCCCCGGGGCTTGGTAAAACGACCTTGGCGTATATTATTGCCAATGAAATGTGTGGTAACTTTACTGCTACTTCGGGCCCTGCCCTTGAAAAGGGCGGGGATCTGGTCGGTATTCTTACTCACCTTGAGGACGGCGACATCTTGTTTGTAGACGAGATACACCGGACACCAAAACTGGTAGAGGAATTTTTGTATCCTGCCATGGAGGATTTTGCTATAGATTTCGTGTTCGACAAGGGGATGCACGCACGAAGTCACAAATATCGCTTAAACCCCTTTACTCTCGTTGGCGCCACTACACGTGTGGGACTTTTGTCCCCCCCTTTGCGTGACCGATTCGGTATTTTTAGAAGCCTTGATTTCTATAATGTGGAAGATCTGGTAAAAATCATAAGGCGTTCGGCTTCCCTGCTGAAGGTGGAAATTGACGATCTTGGCTCCATTGAACTTGCGAAACGATCCAGGGGGACTCCAAGAATCGCGAACAGACTACTTAAACGGGTAAGAGACTACACCCAGGTTCGGGCGGACGGAACCATTACAAAAGAAACCGTCGAAGCAGCTCTGGCTTTAGAGGGTGTCGATGAAAGAGGGCTAACAAATCTTGACCGGCGCTATATAGAAACAGTTATAGAATTCTATAAAGGCGGGCCTGTCGGAATTGAGGCTATCGCTGCGACCCTTCAAGAGGAGGCGGATACACTTGTGGATGTTATTGAGCCATATCTATTAAAAATAGGAATGATTACCCGAACCTCTTCGGGAAGAAAGGCTTCTCAGACAGCATACAAACATCTCGGTCTCAGTTATCAGAAAGGAATGTTCAAATGATCAAAGGCCTCACCATTTAACTGATTATTTTTTGAATATGTCGATAATCACGCTGATAACAGATTTTGGTATCGAGGATGCGTATGTGGGTGTAATGAAAGGTGTTGCCCTATCCATAAATTCATCGGCCACTTTTGTCGATATTACCCACCATGTCAACCCCCAAGACATCGTCCAAGCTGCATATCTAATTAAATCTTCCTACAAATATTTTCCTGAAGGAACGGTGCATATGATTGTCGTCGATCCAGGAGTAGGATCTGAGCGTCCAATCATTGCACTTGAAATGAAGGGACAATTTTTTCTGGCACCGGATAATGGTGTCTTAACTCTGCTGATGGATGAAGGGAAGATTGATTCACTCGCTCGGGTAGAGAATAAACGCTTTTTTTTAAAAACAATAAGTCAAACATTCCACGGTCGGGATATTTTTGCTCCAGTCAGTGCCAACATATCCAAGGGTATTAAGATAAAAGAATTGGGTCCACCACTGGATCGGCAAGAGCTGGTTCATTTAACCATTCAGAAACCATATACCTCCAAACAAGGTGAGCTTGTTGGAACAGTTGTATCCATCGATCATTTTGGGAATATTACCACGAACATTGATGAACCTTGTCTTAAAAAATTTTATATAACAAATCAGGTCAAAAAGCTTGAAATCTTTATCGGTAAAAACAGAATTAAAGGGTTGTCGAACAGCTATTCCAGCGTCAAACGCCATCACCCTCTTGCCATTATAGGCAGTTTCGGGTATCTTGAGATTGCTTTAAACCAGGGGAACGCCGGTCGCTATTTTGAGGCTAAAAAAGGAGATACGATTTTCATAAAAGACTTACAGGAGATACATCGTGAAGAGTAAATCAAAGGATTTTTCTATCATCGACAAAGAGCTGACAGTTGAAGGAACAGTTTCTACCAAAGGAAAGCTGGTCGTTAAGGGCGTAGTCAAGGGAACACTTACCGGAGACGTTGTGATTATTTCCGAAGAAGGGGCTGTTTATGCCGATACAAAGGTCACCAGCATGACCATAGGTGGAATTTTTAAAGGAGAGATATCGGCATCAGATGAACTGATCATACTTCCAACCGGAAGTTGTGCGGGAAAAGTTGTTTGCAAAAATTTCGCTGTAGAGCCTGGTGGAATTTTGAACGCTCAGGTCACTTGTCTTACCAATCAGGAATCAAATTCAGAAAAAGAATCGGTGCCAACGGAAAAAGACGGTATTGTCCAAGTAACAACTAAAGACGAGCAGAAAATTCTTTTAGATTCCAGTCGTGATACGTCTAAGGGAAAAAAATGATATCCCTTTTTCCTTCAAAATCAGAGAACACTTTAAAATGTTCAATTTTGCCTGCCCGGTTAAATCCATATTTAATATTTAACCGGGGTTCATGGTCTCAATCTTCCTTGTAGCGATGTTGTATAGAGCGCAAAACGTGGAGCCTGGAGAAAAAAATCTCTACCAGCACTGGGTCCAACTTGCGCCCCGACTCGTATCTCATTGTCTCGAGAACCTTTGATTCATCCCAGGCTTCTTTGTAGATCCTTGCATGAGAAAGGGCGTCATAAATGTCCGCAAGTGCGACAATTCTTCCAAAAATTGGAATTTCTTCACCTTTCTTTCCCCTCGGTTTGCCGCCAACCAGGGGATATCCCTTTAGAGGGGCTCCGGTTTCCACGTCTACATAACCGGGATACCCATCCCCGTCCCAGCGTTCGTGGTGATTTAATGCGACTTCCTGTGCCACCTCGTCAAATTCCGATTGGGCGTCAAGAAATAAACGGGCGCCAATAGTGGTATGGTGTTTCATCTCTTCAAATTCCTCATCAGTTAATTTGCCCGGCTTCTTCAGAATTTGATCGCTAATGGCTACCTTGCCGACATCATGGAGCATGGCTGCCATTCTAAGGCTGTCCCGGTTTCGTTCAATTTCTTTGCTGTCAATCTGATTACGGCGGGCCCAATGGGTATAAATTTCCACTGAGTAGCTGCCCACGCGGTTTACATGGGCCCCCGTTTCTTTGGGGTCACGCAACTCCGACATGCGAATCATCCGGAGAAGAATCGTACGGGTCAATTGTGCCCGTAAAAGGGCAACCGAAGCAATACCTGCGAAATGAAGCAACATCCTTTCATCGTTTTCGGAAAAGGGGATAATTTGCTCGTTTTCATCTTGTGCATTAATAATCTGCAGGATACCTAGAACATCACCTCTGGTTGTCATCAAGGGAACGGTGAAGACCGAACGGGTTGTGTAGCCGGATTTTTCATCAAATTTTTTGCTGAATCCATAGGGGGCTGTAGGTTCTATCCTGTATACGTCCGCAATATTCAGCGGTTCACCGGTGGCTGCTACATATCCGGCAATGCTTTTTTTATCAATTGGCATGGTAAAGGTCGAGTATATCAGTTTTTCACCTTCGGGGATGCGAGTCTGCAAGCTATCGTTTTGAGAATAAGTGAAGTTGAGGGACTCTTTATCACGGATGTATATGGACCCGGCGTCAGCGTTGACAAAACTTCTTGCATCACTAAGGACGCGTTCCAAAAGAATATCAACATCTCTGACTTTGTTAAGTTCGACACCTAACATGGCCATTTTTTCAAGTTTTTCTTTGTCAGTAAGCATACTTCGACCTTCCGGTCTCCCATTTCATATGAAAAAAACCGAATTGTCTAAAACATATCTCCCTGGTGGATTTATGTCAAGATAGATGGCTGGATAAAATTATTTTGGTTCATGAGCCTATACCTCCCACCAAAAATCTGCATAAAGTGGAAAATGATCGGAGAGATAAAGATCGTTAATCGTATCCCGGAGGGTAATGCTATCTTTTACCACTATTTTGCCATAGTAAAGGATCCAGTCGATGTGATCCCCCTCTCGATCTCCGGTAAATCCATGATAGGTGCCTGGAAAAGGGCTTTTAAATACGTTGGTGAAATACGAAATTTCAGCCGGTACCTTTTGATCGTGGCCGGTAAAAATATTATAGCATGGGCTATTGGGAATCGCATTAAAATCTCCAACAAGGATTACCGGAGCAACAGGTGGCATGTTGGCCAATCGCCGCATAATAATTTTAGCGCTTTCGATCTGGACGGAGGAATCAAAGTCAAAATGGGTGTTGACACACACCAGTTTACGGTCCCTGTTTTTAAACAAACCGATTGTACATTGTCTTGGCCACACACTTTTTCGGAAGCGACTAGGCACATCGGGTGTGGGGCTGAGGAAAAAATAATCCTGATAAATACATGTCCAGGATTTCTTATAAAAGATAATATTGTTTTGCCAAAAAGGAGGTGAGTTGTGTTGCCGGCCGATAAAGCGGTATTCAGTCAAAATTTTATTTAGGAAATCTATCTGAAAGTCATTTACTTCCTGAAAACCGAAGAAATCTACCTCGTATTTTTCCAAAAAAGACGGAAAACATTCTTTCCGGTATTGCCAGCTATTCAAGCCGTCGTCAGCCAACCCAAAACGCATATTGAGAGTGATAACAGAAAACATATCGGTATTCTTTTGAAAATATTTGAAGATCCCTGCAGCAAGCTGCAGGAAATGCTCTGCCGTGCGGCAGTGCTTCGCGCGACTGTAAGGAATTTGGTCTTTTTTTTGATTCGCTAGCATTCCCCGCAGCAAGCTGCGGGGAATGCGCTCGCTGTTGCAGTTCAAGGCCTAAAATTTGCAATTGCCGATTTGCCCGAATTTTCAAGGCACAAGGTGTGCAGTCGTGGTAAACTACTGCAAACGCCCTGCAACACAGCTAAAATATTTTCACGCAGTTTTAGTTTATATTGGAAATAATTATTGGTGTCAATTTTGCGATCTGTTATTTCCTGAATCTTGCACAGACTTCACATAAGTATGTTGGAAATTATCTTTTCCCTTGACACCGGCATATTTTTTAATTACATGTACCCGATTATATTTACAGGAGCTAGATGCAGTGAAAAAATATACAACTAGTGCAAAATACGGCGATAACCAAGAAAATTGGTGCATTATAGATGCCGAAGGCGCAGTGCTTGGCCGGCTTGCCAGCACAATCGCTGCTCGACTTCGCGGAAAACACAATCCGTTTTTTACACCCCATGTGGATACCGGTGACTGGGTTATCGTAATTAATGCCGATAAGATTGTCTTAACAGGCAGAAAATGGGAAAAAAAACAGTATTATCGACACAGCGGTTACATTGGGGGGCTCAAAACCATTACTGCTCAGAAGCTATTGGAAAAAAAGCCTGAAGATCTTGTTCGTTACGCCGTCAAAGGCATGTTGCCTAAAAATAGACTTGGCAGAAAGCTTTTTAAAAAGTTGAAGGTTTATGCGGGAAGTCATCACCCCCACCAAGCTCAGCAGCCAGAGGTTCTAACGCTCTAATAGAGCAAGCCGGATTTTTTTTGAGGAATTATATGGAAAAAGAAAACGTGTATTATGCTACCGGGAAGCGTAAAAGTGCCATCGCCAGAACCTGGTTAAAGCCCGGGAACGGTGAAATTATCGTTAATAGTCGACCCGTTGATGATTATTTCAAAATTGAATCGGTAAAAGCAATCCTGCTTCAACCGCTTGTCTTGACAAATACGCTTGGCTCATTTGACATAAAAACTCGGGTTGCTGGTGGAGGTTTTTCAGGACAGGCCGGCGCAATCCGGCATGGTATCACCAGAGCCTTGATATCTGCCAATCCTGACCTAAGGCCTATATTGAAAAAGGCCGGATTTGTAAGACGTGATTCAAGAGTTAAAGAAAGAAAGAAATATGGACAAAAGGGTGCAAGGGCCCGGTTTCAATTTTCAAAACGCTAATTTTTTTGCTTGTCTAAAATAATTTGTGTTGATTCTTAAAAATTATTATCAGATACGTTCCAGCACCTGACAAAATGCTCCTCCCCGACTTTCTCAAGGGTAATATCTTCTTTTTCACATCGTGGCTCTCCAATAGAGCATCTTTTCTGAAAATTACACCCGGATGAAGGTTCCGTAGAATCAGAAAAATCTCCTTCCTGAAATTTAACCTCCTTCTTTTCCCTCGGTTTGGGATCAGGAATTGCCGAGAGCAATGATTTGGTATAGGGATGACATGGGTTTTCAAAAAGCGCCTCGGCAGGTGCGGACTCTACGATACGCCCCTTATACATAACATAGATCGTATTGCACAAATAGCCGACAACATTAAGATCATGAGAGATAAAAAGATAGCTTATTCCCAGTTGATCTTGAAGGTCTTTTAATAGATTGATGATCTGAGCTTGAATAGAAACATCCAAAGCAGAGACGGGCTCGTCGCAAATAACCAGAGAAGGCTCCACACTCAAGGCACGGGCGATGCCGATACGTTGCCGTTGACCGCCGCTAAACTCATGGGGATAACGATCGGCGCAGTCAGGAGACATGCCCACCATCTTCAGTAGCTCTGCAAGGCGTTCTTCGCGACTCCTGCTGTTTTGAACACCTAGAATTCGAAGCCCCTCTTCTATGGATGTGCCGATAGCCATCCGCGGATTCAACGATCCAAAGGGATCTTGGAAAACAACCTGCATCTCTTTTCTGTGTGGTTTCACCTCTTTTTCCGTGAGGTCACTGATATCGATCCCCTTGAATATGATTTTTCCTTCATCCAACTCTAAAAGTTTCAATATGAGCCGGGCCACGGTTGTTTTACCACAACCGCTCTCACCAACCAGGCCTATGGTTTTTCCCCGCTCAATGTGTAAATTGACACCATCTACGGCCTTTACCCAATCGGTGATTCTTTGAAAAAAACCTCTCCTTACAGGAAAATATTTTTTTAGGCCATCCACTAGCAGGATAATATTATTCGGCGTATTCATTCTTCTTGTGTTGATCTCTTTTCTTGAATATTATCGGACAGCGGGCTAGATGTCCCTCGCCATAATTACACATCTCCGGATATTCATGCCGACAAGTCGAGATTGCATGGGAGCATCTGGGATGAAAAGGACAGCCGCTTGGTTTGTGGGCCGGGTCTGGCACTACCCCGGGAATGCTGTAAAGCCGCCGTCCCCTCTTTGAGCGATCCGGCAAAGATGCCAGAAGTCCCTGCGTGTAAGGATGCCGGGGGTTCTGGAAAATTTGAGCCGTATCCCCCTGTTCGGTAATAACACCGGCATACATAACATATATCCGATCGGCTATATTCGCCACGACTCCAAGGTCATGGGTGATGTACAAAATGGACATGGATCGTGTTTTTTGAATAGACCCGAATAATTGTAAGATCTGGGCCTGTACGGTCACATCAAGTGCGGTAGTGGGCTCGTCGGCAATAATAATATCGGGATCACAGGATAGTGCCATGGCGATCATTATTCGCTGTCTCTGCCCGCCGCTAAACTGGTGAGGATAGTCCTTGAGTCGTTGTTCCGGGGAAGAAATACCCACGTCTTTTAAGAGTTGAACGCATGACTTATGCAGTTCTTCCCCCTCTATATCTTGGTGGGTGTTAATGGCCTCGCCGATCTGGTCTTCAATGGTAAAAACAGGATTTAACGACGTAAGAGGTTCCTGGAAAACCATTGCAATACGTTTTCCCCGAATTTTCTCCATCTTTTCTTCATTCATATCCATAAGGTTTTGACCTTCGAAAATAATTCTTCCGCCTGCTATCTCTCCAGGAGGTGTCTCAACCAGGCCTAGTATGCTCAGCGCGGTAACCGTCTTTCCACATCCTGACTCACCGACAAGACAGACGGTCTCCTCTCTTCGAACCTCAAAACTAATATCGTCCACGGCACGGGCACGCCTGTCATTCGTCCGGAAGTAGATTTTTAAATTATGTACTGATAGTAGATCTAAATTGTTTTGCTTCACTTGCTTTACTTTCTAACATAAAAATTTGTTGCGCTATAAATCCCGAAACAAAGTCCGTATGACATTTGCCAAACTTTCCGACCTCTGTAATTTTTAAACATTTCACTCGAATCCGTGGACCCTTGGACCCTTGAATCCTTTATGAATTATTTCAACTCTTTTAAAGATGATCCAAAAATGTTTAATGCCTGTCTCTTAGTTTGGGATTCATTACATCCCTCA
>CALANC010000224.1 GCA_937925895.1 uncultured Desulfobacterales bacterium | reverse complement strand
ATCCATGGACAGCACCGTTGCAATGACTTGAGTTTCATAGCGGTACTTTTTGGGGAAAAGCGGTCGAATTGGACGATCAATGAGGCGAGCGGTCAGTGTCTCTTTTTCAGAAGGCCTGCCAATTTCACGTCTGAAATAATTTCCAGGAATGCGGCCTGCGGCATAAATTTTTTCTTGATATTCAACGGTGAGCGGTAAAAAGTCCGCAGCACGTTCTTCATGCGAAGATACAACGGTCACGAGAACAATTGTATCTCCATACTGAACCACAACCGAACCGGAGGCCTGTCTGGCAATTTTTCCCGTCTCTATATTCAGAGTTTTACCTCCGATTTCTGTTTTAAGTAAGGTTTCCATTTATGTCTCCTAAAAGCAAAATTGCTTCAAGTCAGAAGGTTGATGAATAATACATCGAGATCCGGTGGCAGAAGATTGAAAAATGCAAAAGGTTAAGCACTTTAACTGACTTCAGGGTTAACAGAACTTGAGCTATTATGCGTGTGTGGTTCTACTGGTTTGGCTTAGAACACAGGCAGTAACTTTTCAGATTAGGAGTCGAGCGGTTCTGGTTTAATTCAAGCTCAATGAGAAGTAGAAAAGGTAAAATTATCACCTATCTTCTCAATCCTAATGTTTTGATAATTGTCCTGTACCGTTTTACATCTTTGTTTTTTACATAGTTTAAGAGCCTTCGCCGTCTGCCTACCAAGATCAACAAACCCCGTCTGGAGTGATGATCTTTCTTATGAATCTTTAAATGTTCAGTAAGATAAGAAATTCGATGGGTCAAAAGTCCAATTTGCACTTCAGGTGAGCCCGTATCTTCTTCGTGCAGTTTATACCGACCAATAAGCTCCTTTTTCTCAGCTGATGTTAAGACCAATTTTTTTTCGCCTCCTGTGTTTATTAATCTTTATTATTAATGCGCTTTGGGTCGCAAAATACGCATTACTGCTGCATCAATTATCGAATACACAACAATAATTGAACTTGTGGCTATCTTTTGGGTGCTCTAACACGGCAACCAGCTTGTTGTCCGCATCAAGGATCTTAACAAGATCCCCCTTGGTATCTATATGTTCTGTATTTAAGTCTTTTATTTTTATGGTTTTGCCGTGCATAATTTTTTCAACTAAAGCTTTGTCGGCGACATGTCCCGGTATTTCCTTCAAGGCGTCAGCCATGCTTATCATATGATCAGACAGTTGATCGGTCAAAGCCAACGTTTCGAGCTCCTGTAGGGTTATGGCATCATGGATCGAAAACCCGTTGCTTTCAATTCTCCTTAATTCCTTAAGGTGTCCCCCGCATCCAAGAGATGCACCGATGTCGGAACAGAGGGTTCTAATATATGTCCCGCCGGAACAGGAAACCACAAAACGTATTAAGGGTAGATTGATTTCGATTATTGTTATGTTTGAGATGTAAACAGGCCTCGCCGGTTTCCGGATCGGTTTACCGCGGCGGGCTAGTTTGTAAAGGGGTACCCCATTGTATTTCAAGGCCGAGTAGGCAGGAGGGTGCTGATCAATTATTCCTTCAAACTGCTTAAATGCAGACCGTACCGTTATTTCAGAGAATTCTACCTCGTCACTTGTTGAAATTACGGTTCCGGTGAAATCCTGTGTATCTGTTTCGATCCCCAGATGGAGGACAGCATCGTATTTTTTATTTCCATGTAGAAAAAATCTTGCAAGTTTCGTGGCGCGATTTATACAGCACACAATCACTCCCGTTGCAAATGGATCGAGGGTGCCGGTGTGTCCTACTTTTTTGGCCCCAACTTGTTTTTTTACCCGGGCAACCAGATCAGCCGAAGTTGTTCCTGCGGGTTTGTCAACAATTAGAATTCCGTTGTTATTGAGCTGCATATATCCATATCCAGGTTAAAGCCAGAAAAATTCAGGTTTTAACTACTGACAAGATGTTTAGGCCGGATTTTTCATGAAGAATCCGGACTTGTAAAATTTTAGGTCACAAGTTTCCAGCTATATGGAAAATTTGTGCTTTAATGTCAGATAGTGTCGATTCTATATTGAATCCTGCGGCACTGGGATGACCACCACCTCCAAACGCGGCTGCTATACCCGACACGTCAACAGTTCCGTCGGAACGGAGACTGACATGGAACACATTCGAATTTTTTGATTTACTTTTACTGGTATCGTTCTCCTGAACAAGAACAGCTACCTTTACATCCTCTATATTTTTGGCGTAATTTATAAAACCATCAACATCCCCAGGCTTTGTATTTGTTTCTTTAAACATATGTTTGGAAAGGGTCATGATTGAAAGCTTGCCGTTATCTGATAATTCAATAGAGTTAAGGGCTAAATTAAGCAGCTTTATTCGATCCAAAGAGTATGATCCATAAACACGCTGGGCAATACCATACGGATCAACGCCAACCTCTACCATTTCTTGACAGATTGAAAAAGCAGAACTGTTTGTATTACAAAAACGGAATGAGCCCGTATCCGTTAAAATTCCTGTGTATATTGAGGTAGCGATTTCCTTGGTAATGGGAATAGCCATCGCCTTTATTAGACGGTATACGATTTCCGCAGTGGCACAAGCAGAGGTGTCTATCAGTTGAAGGTGACCGAAATGCGTATTGGTTGCATGGTGGTCAATATTTATAATGACGGGTACGTTTTTTACTGTTGAAACAGCTTTTCCGATCCGTTCCAAATCTCCGCAATCAAGAATCATTGCAACATCGTAAGTTGTGCTGTTAAATTTTCGTGCCACACGATTGACCGAGGGTAAAAACCGGTAT
>CALANC010000223.1 GCA_937925895.1 uncultured Desulfobacterales bacterium | reverse complement strand
TTGCATGATCATTTTTTTTGGATAAAGTTTTCCCCCGAGCATTTGGATATCTGTGAACTTCAGCGTTTTAACCAGTTTCATCTCTTCATCGTAAAACGCTTGTTCAAGGAACAGGTTGTCCTCACGTATTTTGATTGTTTGCATACCCCACACCACCGGGACCTGAGGTTTGGGTATTGACTTAATGATGTACACTTTTTTCAGCGCTTGGACTTCGGTTCCGATAATCGTATGGGAATAATCATTTATCAGGCTGTCGGACTTGGATAGGTCGTTGTTGGAGAAATCAGAGCCCATCCACGCCTGTGACATCATGGAGGGAGGGAGCTTAATTACCCGGTTGACTTTGGGATTGTACATCCACATCTCTTTACCTTTTTTAAGCGTGCCGTTGCCGTTGTCCTTGGCCGGAGCCAGAATGGTAAACAGGCTGTTTTTATTCCCTGATGTCCATACTTTAATCGTAAACACCCGTTTCCAGTCCGGACGGTGAATTATCATGTCAACAAGAGAAATAGATGCCTTGTCCCGCATATAATTAAAACCGGCAACAACAAGAGCCAGAGGATCTTGGGCCCTTGTAGTTGGCTGCAGGGCACAAAAAAAGAAGAGACAAAAAAGCAAAGGACCCAGTTTTTTTACCATATGTAACTCCTAACCATGGCGGCTTGAGTCGAAAGAAATAGGGGCAGGCTTCTATTTCTTTCGTATTCCTTAAAGTCCTGCCCCCAGAAAGTGTCACCCCGGGAAAAATTCAGGTTATTTTTTCATACCGCCTATGTTTTCCACCTGCTTTCTGTATGTTGCATCCAGTTTAATGCTTTTGTCAAACATGTGTTTGGCCTCCTTTAAATCGCCCCTGTCATAAGCGTCCAACCCTTTGGAAAAATAAATTGCAGCGCCAATATCGCTTTTCGAAGTTTTGGATACACGTTTAAAGGACGCATTCAAAGATTGGGCGATTTTTCCGGCCAGCTCCTGTTCTAAGTGAATAAAGTCGTCGCTGTTGCCCAAGATCGATTCTGCCATCAGTACTTCGCTGGTCTCTACTTTGACAATCCTGGCGTCGATTCTGACCTGTTTCCCCAGCACCATAAATGAGCCAAATGTGGTTGCCTGGGCACCGAGTATTTTTCCGGCCTTGATGGCAGTGGATTGGTCTATGCTTCCACTTTGGCTGAGGGCAATCTCTTTTAATAGGGCTTGGATCTTATCACGTTCTATGAGTTTAAGGGTACCAATGTTGTTTTCCAGGTCGGTGATGAGCATGGCCGAAAGACCTTTTGTCAGCGGCTGATATAATTCAGGATCGGTTACCGAATTATTCTCAAAAGGTAAAATGGCCAAAGTTTTGGGGGCCCGATTGTTAATCGTGGCAGGTGTTTTGGCCTTCACCGGTTGTTGAGCGCCGGCACTAGCAACCATTGTCACCACAACCAAAAGTGTTACCTTAATTAAAAACTTTATATTTCTCATATAAGAACCCATCATTATTGGTATTTATGAATAGACTAATGGCCTCCATTGCCTCCTCCTTTAGTTTCAGGTTGTACGATCTTTTCTTGGCCCCCTTTCACAATGCCACCTGCCTTGTTTTGTTCTTGCATGGCTGCATTAATGTAAGATTCTATATAGGCAGCAAATTCCGATACAGTCATGTTTTTAAGTTCAAAGATACTCGGCCACCCTACACTCGGACAATTATCCACCCAATTCTTGGCCAGTAAGAATTGCGGATCTTCTTTTAATGCTTCTGTAAATAAGTCACATGCCTTTTGCCAATTGCCGGTATCCAGCATATGAAGGGCAGAACCAAAATAAATAAAAGCATCATAATTTTTGGTATGGATTCGGCGAACTTCTTTTGGCTGTTTTTTCAGGTCTATTTTAAGGATGTCGGCCACTTCCTGCACGATACAAAAAGGTAATTTGAAGAAATCTTTACGTTTCTCGGTACATATGCCTGATCCCATGACGTTCTCCTTGCTGGCGGATGCCAGGGATGTGGCAGCATTAATACCAAAGGTCAGGTTGCCGACAACCAGGTTTTCTGCCCCGACCAGCCTTCCCACTCTGGGTGCGGTCTCTGCGTCCACAATACCGGTTTGACCCAGATTCATTTCTTCCAAAAGAGCCTGTAGTCGCAAACGTTCAATCACGTTAAGGGACTCTATTTTGGACAGGTCGGTAATCACCATGGCGGCTAAGCCTTTTTGAAAGGCAAGCATGCTTTTGTCCGGAGAAAGGTCCTGATAGTAACAGACGGCTACCGTATTCGCGGCCAACGGGACGGTTTGGAGTTTATCTTCTTCTACGATGGCTTTTTTCGCCAGCTGTTGGCTTTCGGCGATTAGCACCAAGGTCATCAATCGTTTTATTTCCTTTTCTACCAGAGGCTGTTTGCTGTTTCTGTATGCTTGCCAAGTTGTTATCGTTTTGGTGTAATCTCCCTTGTTTAAGTAAGCGATGCCTAAATAGAGTATTGAATATGGTTCTCCCGGCTCGGCTTTGAGTACGGTGTTAAACTCCTCAATAGCTTGATCAATATTGCCTGTTTTTAAATAGGCAAACCCCAACCGGCTTCTACCTACGACTGAGGCAGGTTTTTCCATAAGATATTCTTTGTAGAGGGAAATTGCCTCATCGTATTTTTGAGAGGCTAAATTGTCTTTTGCTTTTTTCAATTTTAATTCGGCTTTGATTACAGTGACACATGCGGAAAGACTCAAAAGCCCGATAAATATTACGCAGAGTCTTACGAATTGGTTTTTTAACATAACAGACCTCCATTGGTTATCATTTTATTTATGGTCTATCAGCGATATGTTATGAATAGCGTCCGGTTTGATGTTAACAAATTCCGGTACATTAGCTGCATAACCTACTTCGCTAAAACGAGACAATAGAACGGGGGGACTGTCATTCCCCTCATCATCAACGTGAGTGAGAAAAATTTCGGTATAAGGTGAGTTCACTTTGGAACTGAATAGCAGCCATTTGCTGTTTGAAGACCAGCTGTGCCATGAGTTAAACAAGCTTTGGTTACATCTCATTTTTCTAGCAATACCGCCGCCAGCAGGGATGATGAAAAGCTGACTGTCAGGTTGTAGCATGATGCCTGTTTTGCTTTGGGTAAAGACGAGCCACTTGCCATCCGGAGAGTATCTGGGGAAATAGTTGCTCATGTCATTATTACTGGCACCTTCTAGGGGCACTGGTCGGCCGCCCTTTCCCTGATTGAAAGCAACCCTGTAAAGGTCAAATTGGATATTATTTTTTTTATTTAGGGCATGAATATCGGTATTGTCATAAACAGTTTTGATATTCAATATGTCTTCATGGATTTCATTTTTTGTTTTTGCCCTGGCATATACAACATATTTTTCATCCGGACTCCAATTTGGATTGGTCTGGACAAAATCATAGTCGTCAGCACCGGGTAATAAATAGAATTTCTTGGTTTCCACATCATAAATTCCTAGCACACCATAGGTGGGAAAAAAAAGTTGTGAAAAATCGATTTGTTTGAAAATGACTGCATAGCTTATTTCATTTATCGTGCTGACCACATATCGACCAGTCGGTGACATTTTTGCAAACAACCCTCTGCTCGGCGGCAGAGCACCTTGCCGGGGAAAGTCGTTCCAGCTGAAAAAATTCCTCTTGGAAAGGCGAATATGTTCGGTTACCGGAGCAATGAAGTGTGCTCCGCTATCATTATTGTAATTCATTTCCATGCTGATGGTCTTTCCGTCCTTTGAGAAAAGGTGACAGCTAGCACAGACGGGGATCTTTTCCATCACCACAACCGGATTGTCGTAAGAGGAAATATCGCCTAAACGCCATCTGGTTTTTTCAAAACTTTTACTGGCGGTTTTAAAGGGTAGGGGAACCTGTCGGAAAAAAACAGAGGATTCCACTTTGTCTTTAGAGGTCTTGAAATGAATCGTGTCCGAGGATGCAATTTCGCATTCGTTTTTATTGTTTATGCCCAGTATGCTTACCCCGGCAGGAACGGAGATGGAATTTGTTTTAATTCTTTCCCATAAGTGATTTTCCGGCGTCCATTTTTTTTCATTAACCAGTCTATGAATGGGTTGTTGTTTGCGGTTAAATTCAACCACAATTAACCAGTGATTTGAGGCGGGATTCATATCTTGCCAGATAAAGGTTGGCGAAGCGAGCTCGGGCGGGAAGATGGATTCCGTATATGGATAATGAATGGTAAGACCGGGATATTTTTGATATCTATCATAATGTGATAAAATTTTTTTTATAGTACCGTTTTCCGAAATGCTATCGTGAGGCCTTTTTCGAGGGGGGCCGGTAGGAAAATGCTTCTGAAGCAGGGTGCAGGCCGTTAATAGGACGAACAGGGTAAATATAATCCAAATTACGACTCTATTTTTCATGACCTCGCTCCTCAAAAAAACCTATCGGTAATTAAACAAGAACCAGGATGTCCGATGAACTGAAAGTCGAAATTATGAAGGAAAGAAAGTGGTGAGTCAAGATTTATTGATTATAGTAGTAGATGAATCCAATATATATATCCTTTTTATCCTTGATTTTTTTGA
>CALANC010000222.1 GCA_937925895.1 uncultured Desulfobacterales bacterium | reverse complement strand
ATATACGGGAAATTGGTCCCCATGTGATGTTTGCCCCACCGCGTATGTATGAGCAGATGACGCGTACGGTCCAGGTTAAATATCTGGATTCTTCTTGGATTAAACGCAAATGCTACGAGATTTCTACTAAAATCGGGTATCATGTGGCGGATCTTAAATTCCAGAAAAAACCGGTGCCATGGTATTGGGCGTTCTTGGAATGGCTGGCATACCTGGGCGTGCAGAAGAAATTGAAAGACCATTTGGGGCTTTCTCGTGTCCGAAACGCTTATACCGGCGGGGCAGCTATGGGGCCTGATCACTTCCGCTTTTTTCATTCACTGGGAGTGAACCTAAAACAGATTTACGGGCAGACTGAAATCGCCGGAATTTCAGTTGTGCACCGAAGCGGAGACATCAAGTTTGACACCGTGGGCCTTCCGATTCCAGAGACTGAGGTGAAAATTACTGAGGAGGGCGAAATTCTAACCAAGAGCCCTTCTGTCTTTTTGGGCTACTACAAAAACGCCGAGGCGACAAAAGAGACCCTGAAGGACGGGTGGCTCCATTCCGGCGACAAGGGTTTTATTGACGATGATGGCCACTTGGTGGTATTCGATCGAACAAAGGACGTTTTTACCCTCAAGGACAACAAGCCCTTTGCTCCCCAATACCTTGAAACGCGTCTAAAATTCAGCCCATATGTGAAGGATTCCTGGGTGATCGGGGACCAGCGGGAATATGTGACGGCAGTTGTCTGCATCGACTATTCTGTGGTAGGCAACTGGGCTGACGAAAAGAAACTCACCTACACGAGTTACCCGGAACTTTCGCAAAAAACCGAGGTTTACGAACTTGTAGAGAAACAAATTCGACGAGCGAACAGAGATCTACCCGAGGCGGCAAAGGTCAGGAAATTTATCAACCTTTACAAGGAGTTTGATGCGGATGATGATGAACTAACAAGAACTCGGAAACTGCGTCGGGCTTTTGTGGAAAAAAGATATCAAGATTTGGTAGATTCGCTTTATTCGGATCAGGATATCGTCCATATCGACACCAACATTACCTATGAAGACGGACGCCAATCCCATATCAAAATCGATCTTCATATAAGAAAGGTGATGGATTGACAATTGTCAATTTTCAATCGTCAATTTATTAGGGAGAAAAATAGATGGACTTGCTTTTGATGACTCTGACTTCAGGCATTATGATTGGCGGCATCTATGCCCTCGTGGCCCTTGGATGGGTTTTAATATACAAGTGTTCGGGCGTGCTTAATCTGGCCATGGGAGAAATGACGCTCATCGGGGCTTATGTTTCTTTAAGCTTTTATTCCATGGGAATTCCTTTTCTTTTGGCGCTCTTTTTTTCGCTGATTATAGGGCTCATACTCGGCATTCTGACCGAAAGGATTTTCCTTGATAAACTCATCGGTGAACCTGTTTTAACGGTCATTATGGTCACCGTGGGTCTTTCCTTTTTCTTTAAAGGGACCGTTGAGCTCATTTGGGGAACGGACACTCGGGTATTTACCCCTCCGATTTTTTCAATTGAACCGATCCATCTTGGACCAATTGCTATTGGACAGGTCTATTTATGGAGTTTCTTGGCTGCTATTATTTTGCTGTGTGTCTTTGTGGGTTTTTTTCAATACACCCGCTGGGGTCTTGCCATGCAGGCGACAGCAGACGATGAAATGGCGGCCCTTTCCCTCGGAGTTAGTGCGCGATTTGTTTATGCTGCAGCATGGGCCATAGCCTTTATGGCAGCCGGTGTCGGCGGCACGCTTTTGGGAAATATCAACGGACTCAATATATCCGTTGGCTATCTTGGACTGTTGGTTCTTCCCGCGGTGGTGCTCGGCGGTCTGAACTCGGTACCCGGAGCCATTGTCGGTGGGATCGTCATCGGCATATTACAAAATCTTTGTGGGGCATACCTTGACAAGTATTTTCCGGGTGGTGTCAAAGAAGTTGCCCCGTTTGTGTTTATGGTCATATTCCTGCTCTTCAAGCCTCATGGACTATGGGGTTGGGAGCGGATTGAGCGAGTGTAACCAATTGAAAATTAATGATTTTTAATTAAAAGAGAGGGAGTTGTTAATGTCAACGACCTGGCTACCCTGCAGTGTTTATCATCAAAATTATATCCAGGATCATGGATGGTGGCAGACGAGGTTTATCAAAGGAAAGATGCTCCTGCTCTTTGCCATCCTTTTTGTGGCCATACCACTGTGGGCAGATGATTATTGGCTGAGTGTTTTCAATCAGGTCGGCTATACGGTTTTGGGCGCTTTGGGGGTGCAGCTTCTCATTGGCTATTGCGGGCAGATCACATTGGGTCACGCGGCATTTATTGCCGTGGGTGCATACACCAGCACCCTGCTCATTTTAGAATTTCCCTGGCCCAAATTTATGATGGATTGGGGACTGGCGTACCCATCGAGCATTATTATCGCTGCCGTTGTTGCCGGTTTGTGGAGTGTACTTTTCGGGCTTCCCTCGGCCCGTGTAAAAGGATTCTATCTCATTTTAACCACCATGGCCGCACAATTCATCACCGTAGATTTTTTGATTACCGGATATGTCAGCCAGATCGGTGGCCGGGGACAGGCCTTTTCTCTGCCTCCAGGGACGATTAGGGTCGGACCGTGGGTTATCGACGATGACCGGAAAGTTTATTTTATGATGATCATTCTGGTGATTATATGTATTACCTTTTTGGTAAACCTTCTCCGATCCAGGGTGGGCCGGGCCTGGGTGGCGATCCGTGATAATGACATTTCCGCCGAAGTCATGGGGATCAACATTGTTAAATACAAGCTTTTTGCGTTTTTTGTCGCTGGTTTTATCGGTGGCATTGCCGGTTCATTCTGGATCAGCAACCTGGCTGCCATCAGCCCCGAGCACTTTCCGTGGTTCTGGTCCCTGTGGCTGGTAGGAGTGATTCTCATTGGCGGTGTCGGTTCCATTCATGGAACCATTTTCGGATCGATATTCATGGTCGTGGTCATGGAAGGGTTACAGCTGATCGTCATGCAATTCGTTGACACCAGTTGGGGGGAAAGATTGTTTATGGACTTTTTGTTTCTCAAAGAAGCCGCCTTTGGACTGGCCATTTGCGTATTTATGATATTTGAACCCAACGGCTTAGCGTATCGTTGGTGGCAAACCAAAAACTATTTCAACCTTTGGCCGTTTTCATATTAAATATCTGGATATGGATAATCGGTTAATTAGGTATTAGGTCCTATATGTTTTAATTCGTAACGACTTTGAAAAAAGAGGGGGTGATACGATCATAACGGTATAACGTGAATTTTATTTTCAGCCTACTTTTCGACGAGAGGTAAAAA
>CALANC010000221.1 GCA_937925895.1 uncultured Desulfobacterales bacterium | reverse complement strand
CAAATGTGTTTTCGATAGTTCCATAATGTCTGACTTCTCCCTCGCGCCCTTCATCGGCAATGGCAACGGAAATCGTTTTAGAATGAACATCCAATCCGATGAATTTTGTGGTAGAATCCTTTTTCATGGCTTGCCTCCTTTAGGTAATTGGTTGATTTGTTCTTGGTGAACAATTCCAATTAAACAGAAGGCGGGCCTTCTTGGCTACCTGACAGACATTATGTCTATAAATATAAACTCGGGAATGGTTCCTAAAGTGTGAAGATGTACAGAGGATATATTGACTCAGATTTTGTCAGATAATAGTTAAGATTGTGGCAAGTAATCTGTATATTACATAACAAGGCTGGGCCACTTTTGACATGCACTACAAAATATTTTGAATGATTTCTATTGGTTTTAAAAAAATCTTGTCAGGCCAAAACAACCCTTACTTTTCAGGGATTTACTTCCGCATATAAAATGAGTATAAATCTCATAAGCACAAAGTTGTTTCCCATGATATAAATTTTGACAGGGAAAAGTATGCAGAAAGCAGAAAAAAGACAGAGCCAGCGGGTCGAGTTTAAGCAGGAAGTGGTTTTTGAGCTCAGTGCAGTAAAACGATCATATACTTTACTGGAGCAAAGTTCCCAGGGGGTAGATATATCAACCGGAGGACTTGGGTTGGAGGCTGATGACGAACTGCAAAAGGGTGAAGTGGTAAAGCTTTACGTCCCCCTTGGTATGGGCAGTGTCAATATCCCAGTTTTTGCCGAGGTGCGCTGGGTTGCAACATCAGGTGACAGATACCGGATAGGGTTCCAGTTTCTGACATAGCAAAGAGGGGTTAAGGTTTTCCCAAAAAGGTACAGATGTACCGTCCTTAGAAATTACCACCTTCCTGAAAATCTTCATTATAGAAAAAATTCAATATAAACTGGGAAAAACATTGCTTTTCTTTGCTTGCCACTACTTGGTGATCGTACAAAAATTTTGCCTAATTCAGGTGAGAATCCCTTGCTGCTAGCGCAAGGCAACTAGAATTTCGTTGCGTGACGATACCTGCATTTTTGCCATGATATTTTTGAGGTGATCTTTGACGGTGTGTTCGGAAATGTAAAGTTTTTTTGCTATTTCCTTGTTAGACAATCCTTGGGCAAGGCTTTTTATGACATCCATCTCCCTAGCGGAAAGGTGATGGTCATTTTGGACCTTTTCAAAGTTGTAGGTATGCTTTTCCACCACCCGTTCAATCAGTACCATAATATACCCATCCTCCCTATTACTGCCTATACCACCAACTGTAAAAGCCCGTAAGGAAAACACCTGTTCTTTGCCGCCAACCATGAGCGAGCAGTCGGTCGTAATATCCTGGGGCAAATCATTTTCGTCTGCTGCTGTGGTGCCTTTTGCCACTGTACAGATGCGCAAGATTTCTGCCGGAATATTGGCCTGGGGATTACCCTCACGATCGGTTTCTAAAAGATTCGGCAGCAATACGAGAACTTCCTGATTCGAGTATCGCAATTGGCCTTTGCGGTCAATGATGAGGATACCCGGGGACTGACGTTTCCGTATTAAGTCAAGAAGATGTTCCATGCTGTGAATATAACAAAAAACTGGCAGTGCCAAACAAAAAAACATGAATCAAAATTCTACATAACGAAAAATTTTCAATAAATCCACACTTTCGAGGGATTTACTAAAGCAGAAAACAAATGCAAAATATAACTCAACAATGGATTTATTACTGGAAAAATAAAAGAGGAAGAAAGGAAGGTTTAATGCAGGCAACAGAACAAAGAGAAAGTCAGCGTACAGCTTTCGGGCAAATCGTCGAATTTGAGCTCAGTGCGGCACATTCAGCGGTTGATTTCTCCGGGCTGAAGGCGCTGGGAATCGATATCTCCTCCGGCGGTATTGGTCTTGAGACAGACAATAAATTGAGGCGGGATGATGTGGTGAGGCTGGCTATACCCTTTGACGATAAAATCAATTTCCCGGTCTTAGCCGAGGTGCGCTGGGTAGCAGCAGCAACAGACGAAGGATACCGGATCGGCTTCAGGTTCTTGGCGTGATGAAAAGGGAAAAGGAGAAAGGGATAAGAACGGTTTTTAACAGGGCCACACTAAAAAAAATTCGATAAATCCCCACTTTCGAGGGATTTTCAAATGATGAAATATATATTTACCTAGATCGCAACATGTGCACAAAATTGGTTAAAAACTGAACTTGGGGAAAAGCTAAACTTTTTAAAGGAGGAAAATGATGAAGAAATCTATTATTACCGGATCAACCTTAGTATTGGCTCTAGCATTTTTTGTAGGATCTGCCATGGCCGGACCAGCGGCTAAATTTGCTGCAGCCTGGAGCAATACACCGAAATTGGAATCAGTGGTTACTGTCTCTGGTGACGCAGATGACGTGGTTACTCAAAGCAAAAACGGTTGGACCATAGCGACCATAAAGGTGCCACAAGATAAAGAACTGTTAGTAGGTCTTTCTGCCGAAATAGGCCTTGTTACAGATACTTCTGTTAGAGGCAAAAATGGCGGCAGTGCTAAAGCTGAGGCCGATGCCGAAGCCTTCGTTAATATTTATGCCGTGCCAACAGGCTATGAGGGTGGACCTATAGTTGGAGAACGTGCACTTCCAGGGCAGGTTATGTTGTCCAAACGTATTCAGACCCTGAGCGCGACTTTAGGTGGTGTGATTCAGTCATGTGAGGATACTACTGGTGGAGAAGATGTAAATGGATTATTGCCGGGGGATGAAGGTTATATAGACACTCCTGATGGAGTAATCGACATCGCTCTTGAATGTCTCGTAACTGACGAAGAAATAGGTTTGGCGCTAGACACCACTGCAGCACACCACTTCAATTTTATTTTGCCTAACATGAATGCAGGTGAGTATGATATCGTGGCTATATTTTCAACCGGTGCGCGTGCCGAAATTGATATCTGCGATGATGAAACAGATTGGTGTTTAGCTATGTTTGACGCAGATGGAGAAGCATCTGCTAGTGCTACTGCTAGTGCTATTATCAACAAATATGTTATGACAGTACAGCAGGTACGTGCGGTCAATAGTGATCTGTTCACAGAAGATGCCATAATAGAAATCATTGAACCGTAATTATATCAAGAGCTCTAATTAGATAAAATTATCGTTGTTTCGCTGTTAGAAAACCGGCCTCGATTTTGAGGCCGGTTTTTTATTTTATATGCAGGCCATCAAAGACTGATGAT
>CALANC010000220.1 GCA_937925895.1 uncultured Desulfobacterales bacterium | reverse complement strand
TATTACCTCGAATTTATCAGGAACTATGCCAGGGGATTAGCATACGATGTGGATTTCCTGGAATATCTCTGGAACCAGTTCCTGACAAATAACCTGTTCAATGCTGTGTTCTGGGTCACGGGAATCGTCACGCTGCTTGTCAATATAAACTTCAGAGCCTACCGCTTCCTGGCGTTTGCTTTCCTGATCCTTTTTTTCGGCTGCTTCTTTATCGGCACTAAGTTCTATTTCATATTGCCCTACTATACCTTGATGCTGGCTGTTGGCTCGGTCCAAATTGCCAGCTTCTTGGAGAAGAAGCTGTCCAATTTCCGAAGGAAAGTCCTGGCAAAGCTCTCCCTGCTGTTTCTCTACCTGGCCCTCTCATCCTTTTTTATCCCTTTTATGATGCCGGTTCTGAAGGCCGACAAATTGGTGAATTATGTGAAACTACTGGGTGTGGATGCAGGTGTGAAGTATGAATACACAGAGCTCAGTGCGCTGCCGCAACACTTTGCCGATCGTTTCGGATGGCCGGAAATGACGGCGATGGTCGCTGATGCCTACAGGGAAATCTACTGGAAAACGGGCGATTACCCGGGGATAATTGCTGATAACTGGGGACAGGCGGCTGCTATCAGCATCCTGGGAGAGGAATACGGCCTCCCGGTGCCCCTGTGCAACGATGGCTGGTTCTATTTGCAATCGTTGGAGAATCATGAGTTTAGGTCACACTATATTACGGTAGGGGATGACAGCCTCGGTCTTTCACATTTATTTTCAAGCATCGTCCGGGTAAGCAAGTTCTATCATCCTTTGGGCATCCCGCACGAGAACAATAAGATCATCTATTACTGCAGTCAGTCGAAAGTCGACCTGGAGCGCTATTGGAAAATCGCCCGGGATCCGGATGAGGAATTCCTAAGACTTTTAAGAGAAGAGGGCCTTGATGCAGCTTTTGATTATTTTTATTCGAAGACAAAGAACAATCCTGATTCCTTACTCTTCACTGAGGAACAGATCAATGCCCTCGGCTATGAATACCTGGGTGAAGATGATGTAGACAAAGCCATGGCTCTTTTCAAATTCAATATGGAGCTCTTTCCGGAATCTTTCAATGTCTACGACAGCTATGCCGAATCGCTGATGATCTCCGGCAGCAACGATTCTGCCATATACTACTATAAGCGGTCTCTGGAACTGAACCCGGACAATACCAATGCGACTGACATGATCGAACGGATCAGTCAACACTAAATGAAATACTACCGGCTATATTTTGACAGATAGATTCCTGGTGCCTACCCCAGACTTGAACAACCGTTAACACTTCCGTCATCATCAATTACGAAGCATCTGCCGATCCGAGGTTCAACAGGGGCTTGCGCGGTTTGGCGGTGGTGCCACCAGCCCCCAGTTCTTTAAGGCACGATCAGGAGGAAATATTGCTGTATTTGTTTGCAAAAGAATCAGCTAGGAATCCGATTACACCTTGTGAAAATTAAGGAATTTCTGCATCCTGTTTGACAGAGTCTGGTTGCTAATATGTCCACAAGCTGATTACGTGGAATCTATGTTAGTTTGAGATGGCCGAAATAACGTCAACAGATCTGTCAACATAAAAGGTAAATAAATGCAATTCTACCGTTGATGCATGAGATTAAAATTTTACAATCTCTCCCAACCCTGCATATACATAATTTTCTTTAAAATTATCTTGAAGTATTTTAAAGGCTAAATGTCCCGAACAATGAGCAGGCGCCACTTTCTTTACCTTATGATCGTACTTTAATCGATAAGCAAGATCAATAAGCGTTTCTCGGTCATATGGAAGCAAGTGATAACCTCCATAAACCATTGCCATATCATTTTTTGTGTATTCTTTTGTCTCAATAATGATTTTTTCGACTGTACTATGTGAACATCCTACGAATAAGATCTCTCCCTCATTAGATTCCAAGGACAAGGATATTTCTTTAAGCCCATCGAATTTTGTACCATGTGACTCGCAACTTTCACAAGCATCGAGACTGGGATATGCATTGAAATATCCCATGTTAGAAGAAGTGGTTGTAATTAATTTAATGCCAGGTTCGATTTCAGTGCTTTCCTTAATGAACTCAATATTGGCGTTCCAAAATCTTCCTGTTTGATTGAAGTGAAAGTCTTTGTAATTCCCGCCGAAATATTGCATTCGTTTATCAAGTGAATCTGTCGCTGTAGAATCTGTACCTGAAATATTGAATGGCATATTTGCTCCCCAAAACAGGTCAACAGGGAAGTAAATCTTAACCTCAGGATTAACCTTAAGCAAATAATCAAACCCGTTAATATGGTCGAAATGTGAATGCGAAGCAATGGCAAAATCAATCTGTGTCAAGTCAATATTGAGAGCCTCAATATTGTTTTGAAATATGTCGGCATTAGTTCCGCCATCGAAAAGAATTGTTTTGCCTTTGAACTTTACAATGCATGAAAATCCAAAGTCCTTTTTAAGGCCTTCAATATCCTCTCCAAAAGCATCATACAGGTTGATAATGGTGTTTTCTTCGATTTCCCTAAAATCGGGTTTTATATCTTCAACCAGCGGTTTATTATTGCTTTGTGAGCATCCTCCGAGTATTAATACAGTACAGAAACATAGAATTTTATACATATACAATCCCCTCTATCAAATACAAGTAACAATGGTATAAAAACAACACACCTTCTATATTGTTTAATCTGAACCTGTTAAGAAGAGTCAATACCAAATCCAAACTGAAAAATCCATCAACACCCCCGTCAACATAAATTGCAAAGCCCCCGAAAATCCGAAGATTAACAGGGGCTTTCGCGGTTTGGCGGTGGTGGTTGATTTCATTCATGAATTGGCTTAACGCGATGGATCATTCCCTGAAAATCTAGATCATTTACATATTCTTTATAAAAAGGTGAATACTTCACATCCTTCCAGCCAAATCCTCTTTTAAGAGCACTTTCGAGGTAGGGGAATGCCAGTTTTTCTCTTTCAAGAATCAAATAGAGCTCACCTATCATATAAGCTGTGTTTGCCTCTAAGACCTCAGGATTGTCAGGCAGATCAAAGCTCTCTAG
>CALANC010000219.1 GCA_937925895.1 uncultured Desulfobacterales bacterium | reverse complement strand
GCAGATAAAATCGGCAGTATTGATGTAGGCAAGTCCGGTGATGTGATCATTCTTGAATTTCCATCATATACCTATATTCCGTATCATGTCGGGGTTAGTACGGTTGAAAAAGTTATTAAAAACGGCAAGTTGGTGTTTGACAAAGGGGTCCAAAAAGAATTCCATTATTAACTTAATAAGGAGAAAAAATGTTAGCAGATTTAACCATTCACGAGTTTCTGGAAAAAACAGCATCACACGCTCCAGTTCCTGGCGGAGGCAGCGTAGCCGCTTTAAGTGCCGCACTCGCAGCCAGTCTCACTGAGATGGTTGCAAACCTCACCATCGGTAAAAAAGGATATCAAGAAGTGGAACATGAAATGATCGACATTGCTAAAAATACGCATCTTTTCAGAAAAAATTTGGTGCAATACATTGATAATGACGCGGATGCTTATAATGAGGTAATGACCGCCTTTAAATTGCCCAGAGATACCGAAGAAGAAAAAAATCTCAGGAAAGAGGCTATTCAGGAACAATTAAAACAGGCGGCTTTGATTCCTTTGAGTGTAGCCAAGGACGCTGCTAAGTTATTGGAATTATCTGCAAAGGTTGTAGAAAAAGGCAATAAAAATGCCGTAACTGATGGGGCGGTGGCTGCCATGATGGCCAGAACCGCGGTTTTATCTGCTCTATACAATGTTAAGATCAACCTAAACTCAATAAAGGATGAAGAATTTGTTGGCCGGGTTTCAAAACAAGTCCAACATATAGAAGCTGACGTGATAGTCAGAGAAAATGAAATTCTATCTCTCGTAGATTTATAAAAAACCCTATCTCGGAAATCTCACCGCAACTAAAAGCAGCTTTAGGCAAGCTTTTTATTCTTTCTAAACCATGTGGGTTGACAGTGTCCATTCTATCTCGAAATCATTTTTGACCACGGATGCGATGTGCCCGTTGAAAAAAAAATGTTCTATCAACCAATCTTGATTTCTATAATGAATGATCAGGTGGTTCTCATCGACTATTTTTTCAACTCGGCATTTTGAAAGATCCCGGATACCAATCCCTGCAGCTTTCAGAACGGATTCCTTTGACGTCCAGTAGCGAAAAAATAGTTGAAATGGGTCCATATTTGAGAGCGCCCATTCACTGTCCAGGGCCGTTTTCTTAAAAAGCGCCTCGGAGCATGGCCGGATGTTCTCAATATCCATGCCAATTTTCTGTGGACTAACCACCCCTCCCACATATTTGGGTTTATGCGTAAGAGACCAGTAATTTCCATTAAAGGGCAACGGTACACCTTTTTCATTTTTTAAAAGAGAACCTAAAACGATATCGCTTTTTTCAGCAGATATATCTAACGCTTTTCTGGCATGATCGCTTAAATTTTCAACGCGTTTTTTCGCTTTGAGGTGTTGATCAGCTTCGGGCACAGCCAGTATAACCGGATAAATAATAGGGGTTCGGGGTTCAGGGTTCGGGGTTCGGGTTGTCTCCATGTTTATATGCCTTAGATCATGCACTATTCTTTTTGTGTTTTGCTCCTTAACTTCAAAGCTTCATCATATACCGTTTTTCTTGAAAGTCCGAGTTTTTTAGCCACCGTTTTGGCCACCTCGGGCAGGGTCTTATCTTGCTTTTTAAGTGCTTCATTTAACTCGCTTCTGACCACATCTATTGATGTATCGCTCTCATGGGTACAACCGGCTAAAAGCAGCGTGCATTCCCCTTTCACTTCCGTCCGTGTGTTCAGCTCCGACATAATTTTAGATACCGAACCTCTAATAAATTCTTCATGGATTTTGGTCATCTCCCGGCATAGCACACCGTAACGATCGCCCATAATGGTCTTTATTTCCTTGAGAAAGGTTAATATTCGTTTGGGAGATTCATAAAATACGATGGTTCTGTGTTCACTGGTCAACGCTTGAAGCTGTCTTTGGCGTTTGGCTTTCTTTTTGGGAGAAAACCCCACAAAAACATAGGTGTCTGTCGGCATTCCGGCTGCACTGAGCGCAGCAACAACGGCCGAAGCACCCGGAATAGGGATAACCTTGATATCGTTGGCAATGGCCTCTTTTACCAGCCGGTAGCCGGGGTCGGACACAGACGGTGTACCGGCATTGGATACCAGGGCAATGGACAGTCCTTTCTTTAGTTTATGGATAAGATCCGGTGTCCGCTTTTTTTCATTGTGCTCATGGTAGGATATGAGATGCCCTTTGAGTTGATGATGCAACAGCAGTTTGCCGGTGTGCCGGGTGTCTTCTGCTGCGATAACATCGACCTGGGCTAGTATGTTTTGAGCCCTTAGGGTAATATCGTTCATGTTGCCGATCGGAGTGGCAACAACGTAAAGATCACCCGCTTTCTGTCCAGATTTGGTATCATCCATAGGCGAGTTCGAAGGCATTTTTTACTATTTCTACCCTTGGTTTATCGTCTGCATTGGTGATAGATACGACATCAAACCTTGCTTTTACATTATTCTGTTTTGTCGCCTTCATATAGTAGAGGGCTACCATGGAAATCTTGCGCTGCTTTTTTGGGGTTACAGCCCATTTGGGATTCCCGTAAAAATGTGATTTCCTAGCTTTGACCTCTACAAAAACCAGCGTTTGTCTTTCTTTAGCAATGATATCGATTTCACCTATTTTTGTACGGTAATTCTGCTCCAGAATTTTGTATCCGTTCTTTTTAAGATGTCTAACGGCAGCGGATTCACTTTCTTTTCCAAACTGTTGTCTTTTGCTTTGCATGGGCTCACCAATGTGTCCTGAGGGTCACAGGTATTCCTTAACCCCTTTGAAACTTCTCCGGTGAATGGGGCAGCACCCGAATTCCCGTATAGCTTCCTTATGTGCCTTGGTAGGATATCCCTTGTGCTTGTAGAATTCGAACTGGGGGTAATCCAAGTGGTAGCGTTCCATGAACCTATCACGGGTTACTTTTGCAACAATAGATGCAGCGGCTATGGAAATACTGAGATTATCTCCTTTGACGATTGGTTTTTGAGGCAGGTTTGAGGGAATATGGAATTTGCCGTCTACAAGTAGGCAATCCGGCTGTGGAGCAAGATTTTCAACCGATATTGCCATCGCCAGGAGAGAAGCTTTTAGAATGTTGATTCGATCAATTTCTATGGCGTCAATGATACCAACACCTATGGCAACGGCATGTTCATATATCCTCTCGTAAAGGTCAATTCGCTTTTTTGTGGATAATTTTTTTGAGTCGCCAATATCGGATACTTGGAGAGAAAGAGGTAAAATGACTGCTGCGGCCACCACCGGTCCGGCCAGAGGCCCCCGTCCGGCTTCATCGATTCCTGCAATTCTTGAAAAGCCGTTTTTAATGGCCTTTTTTTCAAACGACCACAAGTCCGGTTTCATATTTATTGAGACCTTTGAAAAATGTTCAATTTTGTTCTAGTTCAAGGAAGACGAAGATTTTAACCACAGGCATACATTGAGTATTTCGAAGATTGCGCTTAAGCGCTACTTCGTGCAAAATCTGAGTCTGACGCCGAAATTGGACAAAAGGGGACGTTTTTCAAAGGTCTCTAATTGAAGCGCCGCTCCTTAATCCTTGCTGCCTTACCTCTTAATTTCCGCAAGTAATAGATTTTTGACCTTCGTACACGTCCCCGAGTAATCACCTCTATTTTATCGATACTGGGTGAGTGAAGGGGAAATATGCGCTCAACCCCTATACCGTATGAGACTTTGCGAACGGTAAACGTGGCGTTAGTTCGACCTCCTCTTTTACTGATAACTACACCTTGAAACGCCTGTAAACGTTCTTTTTCCCCTTCTTTTATTTTAACGTGTATTTTAACCGTATCACCCGCGGCAAAATCAGGCAGATCAAGCCGCATGGACTCTCTTTCCAATTGTCTTATTGTTTCCATAATAATTCCTTAAACTTAATATCTCGAAAATGTGGTAATTTATTGCAAGCAAATGAATTTTTTGACTTAATTTTGATGCTGCAGCAAAAATTTTTTATTCCACCCTGCCAAACAACCTGTCAAGAATTACGGCTGATGCAGACCTAACCGCAAGATGATTGTAGGCTGTGTTTCCCGTGATGGGATTGAGGATGTAATCTGCACCGTCAATGCATTCTTTTGACAAGCCCCAGGCTGTACCAAATATTAACAGAAAAATGTTACCATCTTTCAACATTGCCCGAAACGTACCATAGCCTAAATTGTGAGAGCTATGCCTGGCACTTGTAACCACCGTTTTGGGATAATCTCCCTCTTTTCGGCGGATATGCTCTAAAACCTCTTCCAAAGAGCTTTTTAATCTTATCAGCTTCAGAGCTTCACGCCGTTTCGGGTTGTACTGTGAACCTGCTCCTTTCAGCCAATGAGAGACAAGTTTTTCGATCAGTATTTTTTGATCTTCGAGTGGTGTCACCACATAAAATGACCTTGCCCCATAAGTTTTTACAGCCCTTGAAATATCGTGTAAATCAAGGTTGGTTACAGCAGAAGCAATCGTATCACCACTTTTATTGATCACCGGATAATGCGTCAGGGCCACATAAAGGTTGGTCTTGTATGATTTTTTCAATATTCCGACACCACTTTTTCAGAATTTCGATCTCCTGTTTGTTCAATTGTTTCCTCTCTAGCAAGTCCCTTCTTTTCAAGAAAGTTCTTATCAGCGA
>CALANC010000218.1 GCA_937925895.1 uncultured Desulfobacterales bacterium | reverse complement strand
TTTAAGCTGCTGAATTTTTTGACAAATTATTTTTTTCCGGTTGATTAACTTAATGAAATTATTTGGCTGCAATTTGAGTTCCAACCGTTTCTCCACAGACAACCTTCCTGGCATTTCCCTTTCCCATTAAATTGAATATGATGAGGGGAAGCTTATTATCCATTGCCAGAGAAATTGCGGTCATGTCCATGACATGGAGTTGTTTTTCTATAACCTCCATATAGCTGATATGTCTAATAAATTTGGCATTTTTATTAACAACGGGGTCGGAATCATAAAGGCCGTCAACCTTTGTGGCCTTTAAAAGAACTTCAGCACGTATTTCTTGAGCCCTGAGTACCGCCGCCGTATCGGTTGTAAAGTATGGATTTCCGGTACCGGCGGCGAATATCACCACCCGTCCTTTCTCGAGATGGCGAACCGCCCTTCTCAGTATGAAGGGCTCTGCCACCTCGTGCATCGAAATGGCTGTTTGAACACGAGTGAAAACACCTTTTTCTTCCAAGGCATCCTGCAGGGCCAAGCTATTGATCACCGTAGCCAACATGCCCATGCGGTCGGCAGAGACTCGATCCATGCCGTATGAAGACGCAGCAATTCCTCTAAAAATATTGCCTCCACCGACAACGATAGCAATCTGAACGCCAAGATCAAAGGTCGAACGGACTTCTTCAGCCACATATTTTATCATCTCGGGGCTAATCCCGAAACTCTGATCCCCCATCAGAGCTTCACCACTTAATTTCAACAGAATTCTTTTATATCGAGGCAATGTCAAAGTTTAGAGTTCTCCGATCTTAAATCGCGAAAAGCGTCTAATGGTAATGTTTTCACCAATTTTGGCAATCATTTCATTCAAAAGATCTGTAATTGATATCTCGGGATCACGAACATAAGGCTGGTTCATCAGGCAGTTTTCCTTTAAATACTTATTCAGTTTACCCTCAACGATCTTGTCCGCGATTTGTTCAGGTTTACCCATTTCCAGAACCTGTTCACGATAAATCTCTTTTTCCTTATCTATAATTTCTTTGGGAACGTCTTCTTGCCTGATTCCCACTGGATTCGTGGCGGCAATATGCATGGCAATATTTTTGGCAAATTGCCTAAAATCATCATTCTTGGCCACAAAATCGGTTTCACAATTCACTTCAACCAGGACGCCGAGCTTGTTATCCATATGGATATAAGATTGAATAATGCCTTCCGTCATCGCTCTTCCGGCTCGTTTTGCAGCTGTTGCAAGACCCTTTTTTCTCAAAAAGTCGAAGGCGTCATTGATGTCACCGCCACATTCGGTAAGTGCTTCTTTGCAATCCATGATTCCGGCCCCGGTTTTTTCGCGGAGCTGTTTTACCATCTGAGCGCTAATTTTTCCCATTGCTATTCTCCTGTAATTTCTGTTTTCGTCGTCTCTCCCGACGCTTGGTCTGCAGGAGTTTCAGGGGTCTCAGAATCAGATTGATCTAAAGGTGTGGTCCTTTTTATAATTTCTACTATAGGACCATCCGTACCGTTTGAAATAATCTTCCTTTCGCCCGGTTGTAAGTCTGCACTAGCGGATTCGACCGCGATTGGCTCTTCAACCTCCTTGTCGGCCTCTGCTTGTTTTTTTTCTTCCAGTCGCTCTTTGCCTTCGATACAAGCATCCGCGATTCTGGAAGTAATCAAGCGAATTGCCCGGATCGCGTCATCATTTCCCGGTATGATGTAATCGATCTCGTCAGGGTCGCAATTGGTATCGACAATCGCAATAATCGGGATCCCTAGACGCCTTCCCTCTCGCACGGCAATAGCTTCGTTCTTGGGGTCCACAACAAAGATGGCACCGGGAAGTCCGGACATGGGTCGGATTCCACCCAGATTGTTATCGAGTTTCTGGCGCTCTTTTCCGAGTTTTAGCCTCTCTTTTTTCGGGAAAAGATTGATTGTTTCGTCGTTGTGGATGGTGTTGAGATAGTTTAGGCGGTCTATACTCTTTCGTATGGTTTGAAAGTTTGTCAACATGCCGCCCAGCCACCGGTTGTGGACATAATACATTTCGCATTTGTTGGCTTCTTCATAGATTGAAAGGTTGGCCTGTTTTTTTGTGCCTACAAATAAGAGCGACTTGCCATTTGCCACAGTGTCGACGACAAAATCATAAGCTGTCCTAAACATTTTGACGGTTTTCTGAAGATCGATAATATAGATACCGTTTCTGGCCCCGAAGATATACGGTTTCATCTTGGGGTTCCATCGTTTTGTCTGATGACCAAAGTGCACTCCTGCTTCCAGGAGTTCTTTCATAGTAACATATGCCATTTGTTTCTCCCTTTCTAATCGAGATCGTTGAAAAACGTGCCCTTTTGGGCAAAATTAAACGTTTTTCAAAGGTCTCTAGTTGGTTTTTCCACTGCCCATATCAACCCTGAATCCAATCCCGCCACGCGGGACACCAGGAAACAGATCCAAGGGCATGCGAATTTATTAAACTAGTACACTTAACAAATGTGTTTTTTAATCGCAACACATTTTTTTAGCTTGAGTCATGTATCTTTTTTGCGTATATGAACAATGCGGTTTTTTCCGCTGTAATCTTTCGTAAAACAAGGTTCTTGATAATTTTCGTAGGTCTCGACAATCTTTTTGACCTCATTTTTCTGATCGTGGCCAATCTCCAACAATAGACTTCCCTGACTGTTAAGGTATTCATGCGCCCTAAAAATAATATGCTTCAAACTGGAAAGCCCGTCATCGGCGCCGTCGAGAGCGGCAACAGGTTCATAAATATGGATCTCGGGCTGAAGCTCGGGGATGACCTTGGTCGGGATATAAGGTGGATTCGAAAGGATGATGTCAAACCGGCATCCGGTTTTTACAGCTGTAAACCAATCAGCGCAAAAGAGATTGACGGTTCCATTTAAGTCATGACGTCCGGCATTTTGCCAGGCCAGTTCGACGGCTTTTATGGAACGATCTGAGGCAAAATAAAGATGATTTTTGCGCTCGGATGCAAGGGCAAGCACGACAGCCCCGGAGCCGGCGCCAAGTTCCAATATGCTTTTTTGCGTATGGCTGTGGCAAGAATTTGAATCTTCGGGTAGCAGCCTGAGGGCTGCCTCAACAAGACACTCGGTTTCCGGTCGCGGAATCAAAACATCTTTGGTTACTGCTAATTCCAGGGACCAGAATTCTTTGACACCGACAATGTAAGCAACGGGCTCTCGTTTAACTCTCCGCTTTATTAGGGCTTTAAACCTTGACAATTCGTTTTTCGAAAGCGGTTGGTCATATTGTAAATACAGGTCTATTCTTTTCAAATCTAAGGCGTGTGCAAGGAGTATTTCAGCTGTTGATCTCGGGCTGTCGATATGGTGGGATTTAAGATAAGAGGTGGTCCAATTGAGGAGTTTAAGAATGGTCCATTCGTGATTATTGGACGTCGGTTGATTCTGCATTCTGTAACGCCTGGCTTTGATAATATGTCGCGAGCTCATTAATAATTTCTTCTATATCGCCCTGCAGAATATTTTCCAATTTATAAAGCGTAAGTCCAATGCGATGGTCGGTAACTCTTCCTTGGGGAAAATTGTACGTCCTGATTCTCCCGCTTCTGTCTCCATTTCCAATCTGGCTTTTCCGCTCTGCCGATCTTTTTTCTTCCTGTTCTTTAATCATGCTGGCGAGAATGCGGGCACGGAGAACTTTCATAGCCTTACTTCTGTTTTTCAACTGCGATTTTTCATCCTGACAAGAAACCACTATACCTGTGGGAAGATGGGTGAGACGCACGGCGGAATCGGTTGTGTTAACACTTTGTCCACCTGGGCCGGTTGCGCGGAACACGTCAAATTTAATTTCGTTCGGGTCGAGGTTCAGTTCGACATCTTCGGCTTCGGGTAATACCGCCACGGTGACTGCAGAGGTGTGCACCCGTCCCTGAGCTTCCGTTGTCGGCACACGTTGAACACGATGGGTTCCACTTTCATATTTGAAACGGCTGTATGCCCCCTTGCCATGGATCATGGCGATGATCTCTTTCAAGCCGCCGACATCGGTGGGATGATGGGATAATACTTCAATTTTCCAGTTATACTTTTCAGCGTATTTGGCGTACATTCTGAAAAGGTCATTCGTGAACAACGCGGCCTCTTCTCCACCGGTACCCGCTCGAATTTCAAGAATAACATTCTTATTATCATTGGGGTCTTTGGGTACAAGGAGTCTTTTAAGATCCTTCTCAAGGTTTTCTTTCAAGACGGTCAGGGTGTTAACCTCACTTTGTGCCATCTTTTTTATATCAGGATCTTTGTCATTTAACAGTTCCTGACTGTCATCAAGCTCTGTTAACGTCTGCTTGTATTTTCTGAAAACCGTGACGATCTTACTGAGATCGGCATGTTGCCTGCTATACTTCTGGTACGTTTCTCTGTCCTGGACGATCTTTGGCTCGCTTAAAAGTTTTTCAATTTCAGAAAAACGATTTTCGACCCCTGTTAATTTATCAATCATTGGCATAAGAACATGAATTATTTTTTCTCGAATTTTTCGTACTTCTTTCGAAATCTTTCAATCCGCCCGGCACTGTCGATAAGTTTCTGTTTGCCTGTAAAAAAAGGATGACATTTTGAGCAGATTTCAACGCGAATATTTAATTTTGTTGAGCCGGCCTCAATAACATTTCCACATGCGCACCTTATGGTGGTCTCTTCATAGTCCGGATGAATGCCTGTCTTCATAAATTGTTAACCTCCTAACTGTTTGATATAATTTTATAAACTAGTAATCCCGGGAAGTCTTTAAGTGTTCATGGAATCCAAAAACCCTTGATTATCCTTGGTTCCGTCCATTTTATCAAGTAAAAATTCTAGACTGTCAACAGGATTCAGTGAAGAAAGTAGTTTCCTCAAAATCCAAACACGCTGTAAGAACTCCTGGTCAAGCAGTAATTCTTCTCGTCTGGTTCCTGAAGCAGGTACATCGATAGCAGGATAAACACGCTTGTTCGACAGTTTTCTGTCAAGCTGCAATTCCATATTACC
>CALANC010000217.1 GCA_937925895.1 uncultured Desulfobacterales bacterium | reverse complement strand
CTCTGTTTACCCCCTACTTCTGAAATAGCTACCTGTTCAGGATGGTCAACCAATGCCTGTACTATGTGTTCGATCAGTTCTTTCAAAGCTATATCTCTCTGGTCAGCAGTTAAGAATTAAGAAGATCTATTGGATCCGGAGATCACTGGGGAGATGATATTCTGTGCTCGAATTAAGCTAACATATTGGGAAAAGGAATTGCAAATGTTTTGGTGTTGATCGATCAAGATTGAGTGACCACACTTTCAATTACCGTAAAGTGAAGACTTCTCACTAAGACCATCAAGAGTTCAGATTTCTTGATAATATTTGACCCATAAGACTGTTTAGCAGGCATTGTGATCTCTGTAAAGATTTTAGGGTTGAAATTCGTGCCATACATAGCAGTGATCTTTAATCTAGGTCTTTTATAGGTTAGTAGGAAATATCTGAAATCTTGACTTTCTAAATCAGTAGAGTGGGAACTCTCTTTCAAGAAAATAAAACAAGCTTATCAGACGTCCGCTGGATTTTTTATGATGAAACCTATTTTGATTTAGTGTCCCTTTGATCTAAAAAACTGTGCAAATCGATTCTGCACCCTCCATTATCGAGGACGTTTTGCTACCATGGATGTAATAATGGCAGAAAACACTTCTATATTTTGCTGATTGGATATTGATGCCAAAGTTCGTATAATTCCTCGATCTTTCTTAGAATGGGACTCGCGCTTTTCAAGGTATGTAAATCGACAAGAAAGCGTATCGCCTGGACGAACAGGATGGTGCATACCGAGTTTATCAAAGCCTAATGCTGCCATCGACGCGGTACGTTTTTTACCATGCGTGCCAAACCACGAAAGAATTGAAAAGATATGAGCTGAACAGGCAACGAGTCCTCCAAAAACTGACGAAACTGCCGCCACTTCGTCAATATGAAAAGACCGAGGATCCCAATGTCGAGCGAATTCGATGATCTCTTCTTTTTTAACTTGGTATGTTACTGATTTGGTCCTCTTTTTTCCTACTTCAACATCTTCGAAAAACATGATATCCATGGGAATCGCTCCTCACTTTCGTATAATTTTTTCCTGCCTTAAAACCTTTGATATGTTGGAGACATTCGAACCGCCTGCGTTTTGCACCCGCAGCGTCAGGTGGGGTTAACATAAAAATCCACATTGGTGTGGTTTTCCCTGTATTTCCCTATTTCCCCTTTCTCCCATTTCGCCAACTTGACAGTTTATCCATGCTATATACTTTGTTCTTGGATGTAAAGAAAAGTAATATTCAACTTCGTTGGATTATGCCTTAGATTAGGAGAATTATTATGGCAAGCACATATACTATCACCGGAGCAACCGGAAACATCGGACACCTTATCTGTCAAAAACTACTGACAGAAGGACATACCATCAGAGCGATTGCACGTACGGCCAAAAAAATGCACGCATTGGCCGACAAAGGGGCTGAAATACATACAGGATCCTTGGAGGATACAGCTTTTTTAACCAAAGCTTATCAGGGTGCTGATGCCGTATTCGCAATGATCCCGCCTAATTTTGTGTCAACCGATTTCCGCGCCTTTCAAAATGAACTGGCTCAGTCCCATGTGGCCGCCGTGAAGGATGCTGGTGTGAAAAATGTAGTCGCATTGAGCAGCATTGGCGGCCATCTTCTCGAAGGGGCCGGCGTTGTGCAGGGCCTGCATGATTTTGAAGAGCACTTAAGCGAGTTGAAAAATGTCAACGTGCTGGTTTTACGTCCGGCTTATTTTATGGAAAATATTTTTATGCAGATAGATGTAATAAAACATATGGGCATTTGCGGCTCTCCCATCGCACCGAATGTTTCCCAGCCTATGGTCGCTACCAAAGATATTGCCGATGTCGCTGCTGAGCATTTGTCAAATCTTGATTTTAAAGGACACACAATCGAATATGTACTTGGAGAAAGAAACTTGAGCTATCCAGAAGTGACTCGTGCCCTTGGTAAAGCTTTAGGCAAGGAGGATCTGCAATACGTGCAATTTCCCTATGAAGATGCCTACAAATCGATGGTTGAGATGGGCTTATCAGATAATGTAGCTGATTTGTTAATCGGACTGGCCAAAGCCATAAACAACGGCGATATCTTAAGCCACTATCAACGGACCCCAGATAATACCACCGAAACCTCGATTGAAGAGTTTGCTGATATGTTTGCCGCAGCCTATGTGTCGTAGTCTCGCTCAGGAAGGCAACATATTCCTACGGATCTATTTTGGCCCACAAAACCTTTACCGATGGGAGTTTAGATTAAGATATTTGGCCATGGACACTGTATGTTCAGCTTCCTTTGGTGTTGGTGGGATACCTTTAAAACCGGTTTTTTTTTATATAGTCCGCTGATATTTTTCTCAGCTCTTCAGAATCAAAGGCTGCCATTTTTTGTAATGTATCTAAACCGGCCTCATAGTAAAGTCTTGCCCTAATCCTTTTGACCCCTGGTATGCGAGCCAAGTCAGAAAGTTTCACTAATTCTAAAATAGATACAACCGGAATATCTGTTTCTTTTGATAGTTTATCTCTTCCTTTTTTCGTATGACCAATCTCCAGTATTTGCTTAGCTGTCTTTACTCCATTTTTTTCGAGCTTCTTTATATTTTTCCTACTAACTCCTTGAAAATCTTTGAGTCTATATGTACTTAATTCTATATTTCCCATTATTTCTTTGGCTTTGAAAACAATTTTTTCTTGGTGTAAAAATTCATAATAAGCACAAAGGCTCATAAAATACATTCGTATGTTTCTTAACTTATTCTCCTCCGCCCAAATATAAAAGTCTTCAAGGTCTTTTGGTAAAGCCTCTTCCAGTTTCCTTTTTTTATCTTCTAATAAATATCTCTTAAAAATTTCAGTCAATTCAATGTTTAGTTGACCACACACCTCCTGCACCGACTTTTCATAAAAAAGTGCTGTGCCGTGCAGCGAGCAGCCAGGATAGTAGGATAATTTCATCGCTCATACTCCTTGCCTTTCCCCGAGAATATTTTC
>CALANC010000216.1 GCA_937925895.1 uncultured Desulfobacterales bacterium | reverse complement strand
CTCAATGATGACTACACAACCATGGAGTTTGTCGTAGAAGTCCTGATGTTCGTCTTTAATAAATCTCCCCAAGAATCGGTGGAGATTATGCTGAATGTCCACAACAATGGTGTCGGCATTTGTGGAGTTTATCCATATGAAGTGTCGGAAACCAAAGTTGAAACCGTACACGCATTTGCCCGGGAAAAAGGTTTTCCGCTAAAGTGTACAATGGAGAGAGAATAAGCCATGATTAGTAAAGAGCTCAGCGAAACACTTGGTTTTGCTGTCAAAGAAGCCAAAAAAAGACGCCACGAGTATGTCTGTATAGAACACCTGCTTTTTGCCATCTTGTTCGACAGTTATGGAGTTGAAATTATAGAGAATTGTGGCGGCAATGTTGAAAACCTCAAACATACCTTAGAAGCATTTTTTAATGAAAAAATCGAGAAAATCCCCGAAGGGGATGAATACATACTCCAACAGACGCTGGGTTTTCAGAGGGTGATTCAGAGAGCGGTGAATCATGTCCGTTCAGCCGAGAAACAAGAGGTGGAAATAAGTGACATCCTGGCGTCGATTTTTCAGGAAAAAGACTCCCATGCAGAATACTTTCTGAGTGCAGAAGGTATTACCCGACTCGATGTTTTAAGCTATATCTCCCATGACATTTCCAGGACCCCCTTTGGTGAAAAACCCGGTGGATTTGCAAAAACAGAACAGGGTGAGAGGAAAAAAAAGAAAAAGACAGATCCCCTTGAACTGTTCACCATCGATCTGGTTCAGCTAGCGGCTCAAGGAAAGTTAGACCCACTGATCGGCAGAGAACTCGAGATTGAACGAACCATTCAGATTCTTTGTCGGAGGCGGAAAAACAACCCGATCTTTGTCGGAGACCCCGGTGTGGGGAAAACGGCCCTTGCCGAAGGATTGGCGATTCGAATCAACGACGGGCTGGTCCCAGATCTACTTAAAGATGTTCGCATATATTCACTTGATCTCGGCGGGTTACTCGCCGGTACGAAATTCCGCGGTGATTTCGAACAGCGTCTAAAAGGAGTGCTGGCGGAGCTTAAAAAGAAAAAAGATGCCATTTTATTTATTGATGAAATTCACACCACGGTGGGGGCGGGTGCTACCAGTAGAGGTTCCATGGATGCCTCGAATATTTTAAAACCTGCGCTCGCCACCGGTGAACTGCGGTGTATCGGCTCAAGCACCTATGAAGATTACAAGAATTATTTTGAAAAGGATCGCGCTCTGTCACGTCGCTTTGAAAAAATCGAAATTATAGAACCCCCGGTTAAGGAAACCGTTCAGATCTTAAAAGGATTAAGATCACGCTACGAGGAACACCACGGTATTGTTTATACGGATCAGTCTCTTAAAGCAGCTGCAGAGCTGTCCGATAAATACATCAATGACCGTTATCTGCCGGATAAAGCAATAGATGTGATCGACGAAGCCGGGGCTTTTGTCAGACTTTCAGGATCGTCTCGCAGGAAAAAGATTAACCCAAGAGATATCGAAAAAATTGTTGCCAAAATTGCCAGAATACCAACTATCAGCGTATCAACTCCTGATAAGACAAAGCTGGAAAATCTTGAGTATGAGCTCAAACAGGTGGTTTTCGGCCAGGACGATGCCATAAATTCCCTGGCAACCGCTATTAAACGCTCTCGTGCCGGTCTCGGGATTCCTGAAAGACCTATTGGATCGTTCTTGTTTGCCGGTCCGACCGGAGTAGGAAAAACAGAAGTGAGCCGGCAGGTTTCCATGATTCTGGGCGTCCAATTCTTGCGATTTGACATGAGCGAGTACATGGAGAAGCATGCAGTGGCTCGTCTCATAGGTGCACCTCCGGGTTATATCGGATTTGATCAAGGCGGGCTTTTAACGGACGGTATCCGCAAACATCCTCACAGCGTCCTGTTGTTGGATGAAATAGAAAAGGCGCATCCGGATATGTTTAATATTTTACTACAGGTTCTGGATCATGCCACCCTGACGGACAACAGCGGAAAACAAGCTGATTTCAGAAATGTAATTATAATGATGACATCAAACGCCGGCACAAGAGAAATGAGCATTCAGTCCATCGGGTTCGGTGACAAGAAATACGATACCGAAGACAAGGGAAGAAAAGCGGTCGAAAAATTTTTTAGTCCTGAATTCAGAAATCGCTTAGACGGGATTATCCACTTTAATCCGCTGACCGAAGAAATAATGAAAATGGTGGTGGACAAGTTTATGAAGGAGCTCAGAGAACAGCTTGTCGCCAAAAAAATATCCATCAGTCTCTCTTCCGAGGCAAGAACTTGGTTGGCGCAAAACGGTCATGAACCTCGATTTGGCGCCAGACCGCTAACCCGGTTGATCCAGACTGAAATCAAAGATATACTTTCGGATGAGATTCTTTTTGGAAGTCTCGAAAGCGGTGGCGATGTATTTATCGATCTTGAAAACGACGAGTTGACTTTTGAATATTCTAAATCCAGAGTATTGGTTTCTTGATCCGTACCACATCCAATATTCATGCCTGTTTTTCTTTTATCCGATAAAATAGCGTTTCCTTCACCCCATCTTGCCTCTGAACAGGGTCTGTTGGCCATGGGTGGTGATCTAAGCCGGAAGCGTCTTATCCTGGCTTATCAAATGGGCATTTTTCCATGGTATTCAGATAACGAACCCATTATGTGGTGGTCGCCCGATCCCCGTCTTGTCCTGTATCCCCGCGAGATTAAGATTTCCAAAACCCTAAAAAAGATTATAAAAAAAAAATTGTATCATGTGACCATGGATTTAGAATTTGTTCAGGTAATAACTCAATGCGCCCACATTCGATTGCACAAAAATGAGCCCACCTGGATTGTAAAAGATATGATAAATGCCTATTGCGAACTCCACGAATCGGGTTTTGCCCATTCCGTGGAAGTCTGGCAAAAAGATGAGTTGGTTGGCGGGTTGTATGGCGTCTCTCTGGGGAGATGTTTCTTCGGAGAATCGATGTTCACACTCGCCAGCAATGCTTCAAATGTGGCTCTGGTCAAACTGGTGGAATATCTTAATTCCATGTCTTTTGATCTTATCGATTGCCAAACAACAACCGAGCATCTGGTTCGTTTTGGCGCCAAACAAATACCGAGGAGACTCTTTTTGCAGCAGCTCAAGAAATCTCTTCAGACGCCGACGCTTCGGGGTAAGTGGATTTTCCCCGAGGAAGATGCCGTAACATTGCCTTGAAAAGGAGGGACAAATGGAAATCAAAACGGTAAAGATCGACAAGGCGGATGAGTTAAATATGATCTTAGGACATTCTCACTTTATCAAGACGGTTGAGGATATATATGAGGCAATGGTGAACACGGTACCCGGAGCTAAATTCGGCCTGGCATTCTGTGAAGCATCCGGGCCTTGTCTCGTAAGATATACAGGCACGGACAATGAGTTGATTGAATTGGCGAAGAAAAATGCTTTCGCACTGTCTGCGGGTCATAGTTTTATCTTAATTATGAAAGACATGTTTCCGGTAAATGTTTTGAATGCCATTAAAAACGTTCCTGAAGTCTGTAGGATTTTTTGTGCAACCGCAAACCCGGTGGAAGTTCTGGTAATGGAAACCGGATTGGGTCGAGGAATCATAGGAGTAGTCGACGGGTTTAGCTCAAAGGGGATCGAGACGGAATCAGATATTGAGGACCGAAAGGGCTTTTTACGCGCTATCGGCTATAAACAGTAAAGGTCCTAACCTGCATACATAAGCCTTGCATCCAGCTTATCATCCTTCAGCTGAATCAAGACATAGCCACCCATGCAGAACATTCCTGGATTTATCACTTTTGTCCGACCAATATAGTCTTCAGATACTGCTTCGTGGATATGACCGGTAAGACAGATATCCGGCTGTACCTGTTGAATAAATTCAAGCACAGCCCTGTTTCCCACGTTTTCCCCGTATGGGAGTTTGGCCGCTTTGGACCCAAAAGGGGGATCATGGGCTACGAGAACCAGTTTTTGCAGATGTTTTACATCCTCGTAGCCTTGGTGCAACCATTGGGCCAGCCTGGCGTTAGAAACCTCGGAAGGGGTCATGAAAGGGGTTGGTGTCGAATATCCTAAACCCATTATGCCGACGCCTTCTGCGAGCTGGCGTCCCCGTGCATGGATGTTCCACCCTCTCTGATCCAGGTAGGAGGTGATTTCTGCATAATCCATATTGCCTATTTGAGCGTATATGTTCGGGTTGATCTTATAAACAACCTCCAATAACATACTGGCTCTTCGCGTACCGGCCCCGTTGGTGATATCTCCGCTAATGATCACGCCATCTGCGGCGTCGAGGTCTGGAATTTCGCTGAGAAGAGACAGATCTTCGTGAATATCGCCAAATCCTAGCCAAAATTTTTCATTTGTGCTCATAGGGAGTTACGTCCTGTTTATAATAGAGGCCATATAACCGGCGCCGAATCCGTTATCAATGTTTACCACTGCAACATTTGAACTGCAACTATTTAGCATGGCAAATAGGGCTGTTAAACCGCCCAAGCTGACACCATAACCGATACTTGTGGGTACGGCGATTACCGGACGACTAACCATCCCTGCAACCACACTGGGGAGTGCCCCCTCCATTCCCGCAACCACAATCAGAACCGATGCCTGAGTGATGAGTTTTTTATGGTCAAGCAAACGGTGAATACCGGCAACCCCTACATCAAAAACGGATTCTACCTGGTTTCCCATGACCTTAGCGGTGATATAGGCTTCTTTCGCAACAGGGATATCGGATGTGCCGGCCGATATTATCAGGATTGTACCCTTTCCTTGTTCAGGGATTTCTTGCTTTTGGTAAACGACCATTTTTGCATCTTCGTGATACACCGCTTCTGGAAAACGTATAACGATTTGATCAGCCAGGTGTGAATCAATCCGCGTAATTAGAACGACGTTTTCCTGAATAATCATTTTTTCCATGATGCCGGTAATCTGATCAGAGGTTTTGCCTGGTCCGAAGATGACTTCAGGAAAGCCTTTTCGTAGAGATCGGTGATGGTCTATGTGGGCATAGTCTATGTCTTCGAATGATAGGTGTATCATTTTTTGGCTGGCGTCTTGAACGGATATTTTGCCGGTTGCAACCTTTTGAAGAAGCTGATTCAGAGCGTCTATGTTCATGATATAATTTACGTTTTATAAGATTATCGGTTCTTTGGCTCGGTATCTTAATCCAAATTTTCTTAGACCTACTTGTCTAATATTTTCAATATGTTTTGTCAAGACTCTATAAGTGGCAGTTTTGCTTCAATGGAGAGATAGAAGATAAGATCTGAGGTTTACCCTTTTTTGCTGCAAGCCAATTTTTTTTCTGATATTTTTCCTGTGCGCATCCACCGTTCTTGGGGATATTTCCATAATTTCTCCTATTTTTTTGCTGGTGGCGCCCTGCATGATTAGATTGGATAATTGGATTTCCTTTGGGG
>CALANC010000215.1 GCA_937925895.1 uncultured Desulfobacterales bacterium | reverse complement strand
ATATTTTTTCAATTTATCACCGATGAGAGACGCGGCAAAATCCCTGCCAAGTGTCCGCCCGATAAAAAAGGCGGCACTCGCTCCGAGCATGGCACCTATCCACACATATACAAACCCCCAGTACGCCCCGAATATGGCAGCACCTAAACCGGTCAGCAGTGTTCCCGGCACAAAAAGACATACCCCTAGCGAATAAAACGCAATATAAACCAGCGGGGCCCAGAAACCGACAGTTTCAAGGAAACGGCTCAATTCTTCTGCTGTAAGATAAGTTTTTATCGGCGTAAAACGGATTAGCAAAATAGCACCGGCAATGAAGGCGGTAAGGATGATAGCTTTTACAACCGCCTTGGGCTGCTTGCTTGGTAGTTGTTCTTCGGATAGCTCCATTGTTTGTCCCTTTTTGCTTAATTAAGGTAAAAGTCTTGGCGTTTGACCTCCGGCCTCATAAATACGAAGCATATTTTCCCTGTTGTCGCAGCTTTCACACTCATCTAATATGGGCGTCAAAAAAGACCATGAATGCTCGATACTATCCTGGCGCCAGAACAGCATCTGATCTCCCAGCATGCAATCTATAAGCACCTTTTCATAGGCATCCAAAATTGGACCCGAATAATTTTGATCGTAAGAAAAATCCATGGTTACAGAGCGCAAACGGACTTTGGCACCGGGATTCTTGGTCTGAAATGTTAATGTCACTTTTTCGTCCGGATAAATACCAAGTCTCAACCGATTGGCTGCGATGGTTTGCCCAAGGGTTTTCCGGAACATGGAATGGGGAACCTCCTTAAACTGAATCGCAATTTCGGTAAGTTTCTTGGCCAATCGTTTTCCCGACGTAAGATAAAAAGGCACGCCCTGCCAGCGCCAATTGTCAATGAAAACTTTCATCACGGCAAAGGTAGGTGTTAGAGAATTCGGATTCACACCGGGCTCGTCACGATATGGCCGGACCGCATTTCCGTTAATTGTCCCTGAACCGTACTGACCGAGAAAAAGATATTTATAGAGGTTGTCAACAGGAAACGGCCTAAGGGACTTAAAGGCCTTGACCTTCTCGTCTCTGACCTGATCTGCTTGGAAAAGAGAGGGTGGTTCCATGGCAGTCAGAGCCAACAGCTGCATCATGTGATTTTGAAACATATCCCTGATAACGCCAGCCTGTTCATAATAGCCTGCCCGGTGTTCAACTCCCAAGGTTTCTACTGCCGTGATATTTACATGTTCAATATATCTACGATTCCAGATAGGCTCGAAAATAGAATTTGCAAATCGAAACATCAAAATGTTTTGAACAGTTTCCTTGGCCAGGTAGTGATCTATTCTGAAGATCTGGTGTTCTTGGAAATACTCGCGAATACTCTGGTCTAAATCAACAGCAGTTTCCAAATTTCTGCCAAACGGTTTTTCGACAACCACCCGTGACCACCCGTTATTCTCTTCTCCCTCTTTAGCAAGACCGACCCTTCCTATCATTTGAGCGACTGTTTTATAAAGAGACGGAGGCAATGAAAAATAAAAAATTCTGTTTCCAGGGGCATTTTTTTTCTCATCCAGATCCCTTAGAAACTCGGCCAGGTCCCTATAAGAAGAAAGATCTTCATAATCTATGACACAATAATGTATAGATTCTGCAAATTTCAGCCATTTTGAGCGATCCAAAGAACCCGCCGCATCTAACGCAGTTTCCATCCTGCCTCTGAATTGCTGGTTGTCCAATCTCGTTCGGCCGCACCCGACAATATGAAAAGGTTTGGGCAATCCGTCATTTAAATACAAGTTAAAAAGAGCCGGAACAAGTTTTCTCGCAGTTAAATCTCCCGTGGCACCTACAATTACAATTGTGCAGGGATCACTGCCATATACACCCGTAAAGTCCTGGGAAGGAATCTCCAGGTCAGGTGCCGTTGCTTTTATGATTTCATCCATGGTTTTGTCCGCGCTTAAAAAATTGGTTTTTCTAGTCCGAATTAGCTGGAAATGATCCGCCTTTTTTTGCTGCAACCACCGCATGTCCACCAAACTCTTGACGCAGAGCTGCGAGGACTTTGTCCGTGAAGGGATCTTTCTGTCGGGAACGAAATCGTCTTAACAAGGAAAGGGTGATTACCTGCGCCGGAACACCGGTTTCAAGTGCCTGCTGAATTGTCCATCGGCCTTCTCCCGAGTCTTCCACATATCCCTGGATGTCTTCGAGTCGATCGTCTTTTTTAAATGCCTCTTCTGCGAGTTCCAGTAGCCATGAACGAATCACACTGCCCTGGTTCCAGAGATGGGCGATCTGAGCAAAATTAAACGAATCATTATAATCAGACGCTTCCAAGATTTCAAATCCTTCACCGTAAGCCTGCATCATGCCGTATTCGATGCCGTTGTGAACCATCTTAACAAAATGGCCTGCACCTGTGTTGCCACAATAGAGGTAGCCATCTTCAGGAGCTAAGGAATTAAAGATCGGTTCAAGATGGTTGAACGTACCCTCATCTCCACCAATCATCAGGCAGTAGCCAATCTTTAGACCCCAAACACCTCCGCTGACACCCACATCAAGAAACTGTATACCCGCTTCATTCAGTGTTCCGGCTCTACGGATATCGTCTTTGTAATATGTATTTCCGCCATCGACGATGATGTCATCCGGTGAAAGTAGGTCTTTTAGTTTATTGATATGATCGTCAACAGCCTGTCCAGCTGGAAGCATCAACCATATTATACGAGGAGCAGACAGCTTTTCAACAACTTCCGGAAGGGAATATGCTCCGATGGCTCCATCTTTTACCAGTTGATCGGTCTTTTCATGCGAACGGTTGTAGGCAACCACCTGGTGGCCATTCCTTAAGAGTCGTTTAGCCATATTCATCCCCATCCGTCCTAATCCAATCATGGCTAATTTCATTTTTCGGCCTCCTTCTTATAAAGGTTGCAACTTTGTAATAGTTGAATATATTCTACTTATAACTATAATATCAAAAATGACAATGGCCAGATAAATCCTTCATAATTTTTCTTTTAGTCGCTTAACGATCTAAAACCTGACATTAACTTGGGAAGAAAAGTACGAATGGGCCCGAGGAAAAAAGTGAATAAATCACCAAGTGCTAAATTTACCGTTTATGCAATGATCATATTGTCCTACTTCTTTGGAGTCGTTTCCCTGTTGGTTTGGCTGATATTTCTATTCTTCGGCTCGATTAATCTCATTGACTTTAAGATGGATGAAATCACGCGCTTTCTATTTAACACGGGCCTATGTTTGGTGTTTTTTATTCAACATAGCAGCATGACCAGAAAGTCTTTTCACAGATGGTTGGCAAAGCATATGAGAAATGAATACTACGCCGCTCTGTATTCCATATCATCAGGGATTACTCTGCTAGTACTTGTATTGTTTTGGCAGGAGTCGATATACACTTTGGCGGCGCCACAGGGAATTGTTCGATGGTTATTGCGCGCTGCCTTCTTTCTTGCAATTGCCGGCTTCTACTGGGGTACACGGGCAATTGGATCGTTTGATGTGTTCGGAGTGAAATCTCTTTTGAACCATTTACGAGGTTTAGGTCCTCCACAACCGACAACATTCATGGTACGGGGTCCGTACCGGTGGGTGCGCCACCCTTTCTACTCGCTTTCCCTGCTAATGATTTGGTCATTCCCAGATCTTACGGCAGACAGGCTTCTTTTCAATGTTTTGTGGACCGTATGGGTCATCGTAGGAACGATACTGGAGGAGCGTGATCTGGTTGCTTCTTTCGGCGATGCATACCTTGAATATCAACGTCAAGTGCCCATGCTCATTCCCTCTAGCATTCGCCCGGCTTCGCCGAATAGTGCCAACCCGTAAAGCTCACCCCTGAATCTTGCCTGAAAATTGACGAGAATCATTAAGTTACACAATTGTATTACCGGGAGGTTCCCTCTTCTACGATATCAGTCACATCTCTAATAGTTTCAATCACTCGCGAAACATTTCCCTCCAAATCTTTCAGGGGCGAAAGGAGAATATCCTCCCAGACAATCGAACCATCTGCATCCCTACGCTCATGAACACAACTGCATGATCTCCCTGTCTCGAAAACATCAGCAATGCGGCACTCTTTCCCGCGTTTGCCGCAAGGTTCTTCGTTGTCGTGTAACAGAAATAGATAATTACGCCCGACAACCTCTTCGCGCTTCAGGCCGGATTTAGACAAAAACGTATCATTGACGTAGGTTATTTTATGATCTGGATCAATGACAAGGATATCTTCATCTATATTGTTAAGCAATGAGCGAAAATAGAATTCTTTTTCACGCAGTGTCTTTTCGGTCCATTTGTGTTCGGTAATATCGGTACAGGCGCCGACCAATTTATAGGGCTCCCCTTTTTCATCCAAAATAAGTCCGCCACGATCAATCCATGTGCGCCATGTACCGTCCTTTCTTTTAATCTTATACTTCATGTCAAACGTACCACTCTTCTCATATAGAATTTTCTGATATGCCGCTATTACCGCTTCTCTGTCTTTTGGATGAAGAGCCTCCTCCCACTCCACAAAAGTGGGGGGGCTATATCCGAGCACTTCATCAATATCTCCAAACCATTTAAATTGATTGTTTCTAAAATCCCAGTCATAGATCAGCTCATACGTACTGAAAGTAATCAGTCTGAAACGCGATTCGTTTTCTTCCAATGCCTGAATGACCTCAATTTCTCCTGTCACGTCCCAAAAGTGAAGGGCCACACCCTGGACCAAACCGTCATCATCAAAGAACGGTGTCCCGTTGCCGGAAATTTGGTGTCTTGTGCCGTCTTTGGCACTCAGGAGCGCGTTTTGGTCAATTTTGACAACAATCTTATCACGCAATACACGTTCGATTGGGCTTTCTTTGGGTTCTCCTGTCGTTTCGTCAACCAGGTTAAATACTTCCGCATGCGAACTCCCCATCTTTTCTTTAGCCTTCCAGCCTGTCAGCCTTTCGGCCTCTGGATTCATATCTGTCACCCGGCCGTTCATATCGGTAGTGACAACAGCATCTCCAATACTATTTAATGTTGCCGATAACCTCATTTCTCTTTCTTTCAGTACCTTGAGTGTCTCTTCGTGCCCTCCTGAATATTTAATAAACAGTCTGTCTAACAACAATACAACCATTAAAGCCAAAAGTGTCGCAGTAATACCGATTATTTTAACGTTTTTTATCATTTTATTGTGCTCTTCCAGCACTTGGTCTCCCGCCATTGCCATTTTTCTCATGCGGGCTTCTTTCTGCTTCGATATCAACTCGATTAAGGGCTCAAATGACAAATGAATCTTAACTTCCAAACCGAACAATTCATCGACGGTCTTTCCTATTGTCTTGAGCTTTAATATATTCGCGACATCAAGATAAAATGACCTTATTTTTTTCAACAATTCTGTAGCTGCCGCCGCTTCTTTTCCTCCCTTTTTCTTCGCGTATGCCAGATTCCCCTCTCCACTTTTTATAAGGCTCTTAAACTTAGCCCGCACATTTTGCCTGTTCTCGTTTTTTCCATGTGCTAAATACTCCTTGACTTCATTAGCTATCTCAAAAGCTTTTGTTTCCATCTCATTCATGGCTAGCGCATGGGGGATCGTATCTCTTCCAAGCTCGAAGTAAGATTCCTGAACTTTCATTGTGCTCAGCAACGTAAAAAAACAAACCACCCATAGTAGGGTGAAAATCGTTAAAAATCCCAAATTTAGTTTCAACTTCATATGTTAGCTCCCCCTATCAAAATGCCGTTTTGCCTGTTTTCTTTATTTCTTCCTCTTCTTTTTTAGCCAATTGTTCTTCTTGCAATAATAATTCTTCTAAATTTGGAACATAATAAATAATCGTGTGATATTCCGGATCACCGTAACGATCAGCGCTGATGGAGATAATCAAAATCGATCTATTTTTCTTCCAGTATAATGACTTCCCTTCTTCCCTATTCCAATCAATGGTTTTTGAAACACCATATTTTTTGGTAATGGTGTCAATGATACCAAACCCTTCCTTTTTAGACTTTACGTAAATTAAAAGTGGTTTATTGGTATAGTTTGAAAAGACCAACTGAACCAATTCAAACGGCACGTTTTTTTTCCGGGCGTATCGAAATGTTAATTTCGTTGTATTATGCTCAACTCTTTCCCCGACCGGCGAATTCAATTTCTTGTTCAACTCATGTAACTCTGGAAAGTGTTTTTGTAAAAAG
>CALANC010000214.1 GCA_937925895.1 uncultured Desulfobacterales bacterium | reverse complement strand
TCACCCTTGGACGCCTTGTAGCTGGAGCAGCCTCCGCTTTCGCTCAATTAGGGTATAAAAAATGCGTAGGGATCGTGACCCAGCATGTAGGCCATAAGGGGGGTTGGTTTCGTATGCTCCATGGCCCAACAGATACAGGGTCAATATCGCATCAATGACAGACAGAAACAAGATGCCGACAACGGTCAAAAAAAGCATCGGGCCATATTGGTCAACGAAAAATATTCGATCTTGATCCTCCTGACGCCTGATGGATCTTCTGGCATCAGTCCCAGCAAGCATTCTCATGTTGATGCCGGTCTGCTTGCGTCTATCGATTCCAGGTCTGCTGTACCTGTCCATTTTCATAAACCGTCATCGCATCTTTCTGGGCATTTGAACAATCACAATTGACATCATTTCATTTCCACAAAGCAACCATCATGCCACAGCAATTTTGATGTTGATTGCTACGTGTTATCAGGCTATTGACCCGATTCGGTGTCGAAAAGGCTCACCGCATTTAGGCATCTGAATTCATTGTCTTCGGTGGTTTGGGTATTACCAGACCGATCTTGATCGGAGATGGGAAATTCAGAGATGCTGGATTGCAATGAATCATATATCTTTTCATCCAACCGACTGTCTAAAATTTGACTTAAGTCAATGACAGATGCGATGCAAAAATATCACAATATGGCATCTCGCTTTAATAATTCATTAATATCTTCTTTGTGTATCAGTTCGGAGCTTTTGTAGCTACCTTAAAGGAGGAGGGCAGGATGAAACCAATACCAGATGATCCGAGAATTATTCATGTCCTTGATGTTTTTTGGCGTGAAATTAAAAGTATAAATTGGTTTGAATTCCAAACTTTTTCCACAGTTGTATTAGCTGCTATAATTATTTCACTGCTTATCATATTTTTAGTCCGAATGCGGCAAGAACGAAGTTAACAGCTACATCGGGTTTATTTTTATATTTTTTCATTCCGTTTTATCTTTCCTACCTCTGCTTTAATTTTTGGAAGCCTCCCTTCAATGGCTATCATACGGTTTTTGTTTGACACCATCAATATTTCCGATTAATTTACTGAAAACTGTTCTGCTACCGACATCGATTCTGATCTGATTAGCTGAAGCCTGATTTTGATTTTTTTCTACCATCGGGCCGACCTCGCTTCTGGGTTCAATTGATTTTCATTTTCCGTTGTCCAACTATTTGGCTGTACCAATGCGTCATGAAACTATTTCTTGAAACATGTCGTTTGAAATTCCCACTTATTGCCCCCCCAAGGAGTTTATACTTGCATCGGGGGCAATATTTTCGGAGTTTTGCAAATTAAATTAGGGAATAACCATTTTTAATTCCAATATTTATCCAATGTTCCGAAAGGAGGTTCTATCATGCCATTTATCAATATCAAGGTTTTAAAAGGCACTCTGTCAAAAGAGAAGAAAGACGAAATGATTAAAAGAGTATCTGAAACTGTAGCGGAAATTGAGGCAAGCCCAAAGCCAAAAGATAGTCTTTTAGCTTATACATGGTGCGTGCTTGAAGAAGTGGAATTTGATCATTGGGGGATTGGGGGGAATGCGGTAACGCCCGAAATTCTACAAGCAGTTATCGATGGGCAGACTTAGGTCAATACGTTTTATTCAAAGTTGACCATATAAGGCAGGATCATCATTGGTTCTGCCTTTATTTTAGAGCCAATCATACCGGCCCAACAGGGCAATTGAAAAAAACAGAAACAGCTCGGCCATTCATCGATTGCGATCACCATGGACGTTTACGGTCACTGGATTCCAGGACAGGGCAGGGCGGGGTTGGAAGATGCCTTAGCCGGCGGCGGCAAAGTTGTACCAAATCCTGTACGAAAAATGCATATCGTCGCATATGAAAGCAAAAGGGTTTCAGTAAGTGGCTGAATTAGTACACTTGAAAGCCCTCGAAACATAATTTCTTCTAACCGTCTGTTATTACGCCAATTAAAATCTCAACTCCAATCTGTCATTTGCCAAGTTTGTGTAAGTCTTTCGTACCCTTACATTCCACATTTCACCGGGCAAATCAAGCCCAGACTTCCGGATTCCCCGGAACTGCCCATAGCATTATTTCAACGTATCTCCAGCACCCATTGAAATTGAAAAATTCACGTCATGCTTGCCAGGGTAGGGCCGGATCATTTTCCCATACTCCCGAATCAAGCCACCCACACCTTTAAGGGCCACCTAATCCATTTCACCCTTTAAAGGGGCCAATAGGTAACCAGCAGACGCTAATTTTTGCCCCGGCAGGCACACCGTGTTTATTAGGGCTATTTTTTGCGTTCGCTATTCAAAAGGGAACGTTTTGTTGGTATCCTTTGCCCTTGCTTGGGTTAGCTCATTATCATTTGCAAATATGTGAGATAGGGAATCTGGGCCTTTGTGAATCATTGATATAGATTCTGTCGGACATGTGGACACGCAAAGCCCACATCCTATGCAATTTGCCGGACTGATAATCGCAATATCATCTTCGATTTGAATAGCATCCACCTGACAGCGTTCGGTACAAGCTTCACATCCATCGCAGGTATTAGCATTCACGGAGGCAAAATAGTTGGAGCTGGCTATGACTCCGGGATTATCATATTTTGTAATATTCGCTAAAGCCTTACAACAGCAGCCACAGCAATTGCACATGAATATTTTGCCGTCTGCGTGGTTTGATGAAAAGTGAACCAGACCATCCTCTTCAGCTTTTAAGAGGATTTCCTTAGCCTCTTCTTTTGAAATTTCCCTGCCAAGCTGGTTCTCGATGTAATAGTCAGCTGCAAATCCAAAACTCATACACGACTCTAACAGTTTATCGCAACTCTTGCCCACCATTTGGGCTTCCTTTCGACAGATACACTCAGCCACTGCAAAACGGGTTTGTGACTCTATAATCTCAGATACTTTTTCAAACGGTTGTATCTCTGTGTTATCCTGTATCTCTTTTTGTATCGGGATAACTCGAAATCCAGCCACATTCTTGGATTTGTTTAGAGGTACCATGCCTTCTTCATAGTACTGTTCGTACAATTTGATATTATCTTGCGTTAATCGGTTTACTTGAAATTCCCAAACGCCAATCATCCAAGGGGCCAAGAAATAGTACACTACCTCCTCTGATTCCTTAAATCGCAGTATAAGCCCTCGCTTTGACATGTCGTATAAGGTCTCTCCTAATTCTTTTTGATCAGCTCCAACCCTCTCAGCTATTGTTGAAACAGGCTCTGGGAAGGGGCGCAAGGCCAGAGCAATCTGGGCTTCTTCAGCGGAAAAGAGGTTTTCCAAGATCTTCAATTCGACACCACTTTTCGTTTTTGGAAACCCTTGTGGAAACATGTCCAGCCTTTCACGAAGTTTTTCATGAACGTTTGACATAGTGGCCTCCTTTGGATGTGGGTTTTGGGGAATGGATCGGTGATAGTTTTTTTTAAATTTACCTAAGCATATTAACCAAATCGGTAGATAGCAATAATAATATTTGTGGCTACCGAAATGCAACTAATGTTGCCCGGATACAATCCAATCAATAGTCGGATAAGCAAGTCCACATTCACCCTGAGAAACAGATAAGCATGCATGGTTTTCTATGGCTTGGGGAGAGATGGCCCAGAGGGCAAGTTTGCCCCCAGCCTGAACAGATTACCTTGTTCATGCTCTCACTCCAAGTCTCACTCCAAGATCTCCAGAACATACCTTCTCCGAGTCTTCCCGGCTGCTGCACTCATGATAGTTCTAATTGCCTGTGCATTTCGGCCTTTCTTGCCAATGACCTTGCCCATGTCCGATTTAGCGACTTTAATTTCCAATACATTGGTGTTCTCGCCAACAATTTCAGCAACCGATACCTGATCCGGTTGGTCTACAAGCGCCTGTACGATTTCCTTGATCAGATCCTTCATCCCAATCCCCCCAGTTCGTTCCCGATTGAATGCTAAGGATCAATCTATAATGGATCTCATTCTACATGCAAGACTAAAATTAGGTAAGGGTTGGCACTGGGGAGCCTCTGTGAGATCAATATTTAGATTCTGAAAAAAGAAAAGGGGTGGCCTCGAAAGACCACCCCGAATGGTGCTGAATACCAAATCAAAATATATCAGCTCTGCTCTCCGAAGCACCAATACCCTACTAATTTAATATAGATTGAATGTCAACATTTATTTTCCGATAATTGGTACAATTTTAGTTCCCGATTGACACCAGTTTAGACTGATATCTATCAGATGCCAGCCTAATGATTCCGTTGACCTCCTCAGATCCGTCCATTATAATGCCAGCATCAATAACCTCAACGGAGGCAAACCATGGCCCAGCGACTCGAACCCGATGAACTCGTCAGCTTCAAGGAATTATTAATGGCAAACACAATACAGGTGGAAACTGCCGTCTAACTGCTAATTGAAAAGGGATTTTTCACAGAGGCTGAATATATCACCAAAATGAAACAGGTTCAGGCAGCATATCAGAATAGCATTGGTTAAAGTGGCTAAATGGATTGGGAGCATTCGGGTCAATTCGGACCCATTTGTTAAAGATCGGTGTATTGTGAAAATGCACTTTGGCAGGAGACGGGTATATTGGGACTGTTTGCCCTTGGTGTGGGTTTGAGTATGGGATGGATTTTATGAATTGTGTATACAGTGGCAGGGGATGAGTGGTACTGTCCAATGAATTATCAAGTCAACATAAGGAGGCAAAAATGGCAACAGCAAATGCGAACGGAATACAGATTGAGCATTATATGGGGAAAGCAACGTAAAGACAAACATATACTTGACTTGACGGTTCTCCAAATAATCGCAGATGAATCTAAATTACAGATATCCTGCTGTGGTATCTGCAATAAATTGGTCTTTTCAAAAATTGCAGGTATTGTACATGAACCAATCCTGAAACCGGAAGCCGGTTTACAGCTGATTAATTTTATCTTTCCACTTCTTGTATTTCATAAGATCCTTTTCCAAACGGTGAAGGCCGAAAGCGAGAATAGCCATGTCATCAATCTGGCCAAAGCCGAGAATCCAGTCGGGGATCAGATCAATGGGGCTGATTATATAGGCCAAGGTGAGTATGAAGATGACAATCGATCTGGCTGATACATCCCTGTAGGTGCCCTTCAGGTAGTCTCTGAGCAAGGGTAGCAGTAGTCTAAGATTTTGAAACAACCGGGCCAAACCTATACGACAATTAGGATTTTAAAGCGTGTTGATGACCGATGGTATGCTGTTTAGAACCTCTGAACCCCATATTCCAGTTAGGTTAAGGAATAAACGCATAGCGTTTGCACCGCAAAGGCGTTGTTTTCCTTTCCGCTGCGCTTTATGCCTTCATATTATACCCTGTGGCTGCCTGAGTGCACGTATATCAATAGTTCTCCTGAAGGAGGTGCCAATGCGGCCCAAAACCATAAAGACATTCTGGCACAATCCCGGATAAGAATTGCCGTGCATGAATGATTGCTTGGAACGGGTGATGCTGTGTGAGAGGCTGTTCTCTTCCCGAGCAGTTCGCTGCATTCAGTACAAAGCCACGCAGCATTATTATACGAGAGCATATCTTTCCAACTACTGTTAGGAGTCCCCTTCCGGCCCGTGATCAATTTCTTTATGGTTTCCGTTGATATTCTCCGCTAACGCCGCTAATCGGCCGCGTGGCTTTATTCGTCGTTTAATTGGCCTTGCCGGTCGTGCCCTTTTCAATCCTTCCAAGTATTCGATTAGGGGTTGGTGTTCTGTAGCAACACCCCTTAGACTCCAGATAACTTCAGTGTGGTGAGCTAAGCCAAAGGACACGATACGTTGAACCTCCGGTTCCACATAACCTGTCTCAGGATTTACAGATGCAAAATGGTCAATGCTACCCACATCGTTACTTCCATATACTACACCAACGACCTGGTGAGTACGTAGTTTGATCAATGGGGCACCGCTCAATCCCGCGGGGGGCGGCATGTCAAATTCGTAGGACAATACCTCACCAAACTCTGAATGCGAAAAGCAAAAGACTCTGGTGATATAGCCCTGCAAATACCGAGGATTTAGGAGAAAATCGATGTGCCCGTTTTGAATAAGCTGATGGTCAGTTAATGGGTAACCGTAAGTTGAAACATCTGAGCCTTTAGGTAAGGGTGAATTGTCTAAAACAAGGGATAAATGCCGTTGAAGAGGGACTCTTGCGGTTGCCAAGTCAGTTCCGTTTTCATCTTGGGAAATATCGAAGAGCAAATATGGATCGTATTTATCATGACCATTAGATTTGATCCCAACAGCGCCGGTCTGATCAGCCGGAAGTGCTTCTCGAACTCAAGGAGAACCGAAAACCAGTTTTATTACCCATATTTCATTGATACTCCGATGGTTAGCCGATCAGTGTTTGCTAAAACTTTGGCATGGTGTGAAAAACCAAAATGTTAAATTATCAAATCTCTCCTGCCTCGTACCTTCTTTGCACATCAG
>CALANC010000213.1 GCA_937925895.1 uncultured Desulfobacterales bacterium | reverse complement strand
TATCTGTCAAGAAAAATTACATGTCGTTGCCATAATATGAAATAAATACTATTAGTCATTAATTCAAATAGTTGTACAAAAATATAAGCAAAACAATCTTTTTAACAATGTGTTCTAAGCTGTTGAAGCATCTAAAAAAATCGATGAATATTTATTCATTATTATGCGTTGCCAAATATAACATTTAATGGTTATACGAATTGGAGTCAATGTGCCCATTTACGACGTTAGAACCGGTTTAGAATAATAAATCAAAGATTAGGAAGTTTATATCACTTTGAAAGAAATGACAAAAGAAAAAGATATTGTACTCATATATCTTGAAGATCAACCGATCACATTTGCCAGATTAGAAAGTATTTCTCCTGATATTAAAAAAGACTGGTATCATGTCAAATTATTGATGCTTCAGGTTCCCCTTCAGGTGACTACATGGATCTTACGGGATGTATATATCAGCGGTCAGGAATTCACCATGGGTGGTAAAAGGGTAAGGATGGAAAAGGTTGTGTGCCCTCAAGATCTGGAACCAGCTAAAAAAGACCGGGCAATACCAGAAAAATCCAGCAATCAAAAGATAATATCATTGTTTGACCTGAAGAAAAAGAATTAAGGTCATATCCTTTTCTAATTTAAAAAGATCCAAATAGTGATAGAAATGAAAATCGGTTCCCTCACCTTGGAAAACATGACCGTTTTGGCGCCACTCGCGGGTATAACCAAATTGCCGTTCCGGTTACTGGCTAAAGAAGCAGGTTGTGGACTTGTCTGTTCTGAGATGATCAGTTCCAATGGCCTCGTTTATAAATCCACAAAGACACTAGAATTACTAAAGAGCCGACCTGAAGAGAAACCGTTATCCGTGCAAATGTTTGGCTTCGATCCAGCTATCATGGCCGAGGCGGCGGCCGTGATCGAGGCTTCCGGTGCAGACATTCTGGACATCAACTTCGGCTGTCCAGTTAAGAAAATTCTCAAAACCGGTTCAGGTGTTGCTCTTATGAAAAACCCTCAAAGGGTTAAAGCAATTCTTCAGGCGGTCCGAAAGGCCATCCGTATTCCGATGACCATAAAAATTAGAGCCGGTTGGGACAATTCCGGTATTCAGGCACACAACATCGCAGAACTCGCGCAAGAATTTGGGGTAGACGGCATTGTCCTCCATCCGCGGACTGCTACCCAGGGCTTTAGAGGTAAGGCTGACTGGTCACTTATTGCGGCCATCAAGAAAAAACTTGCCATTCCTATCATCGGCAACGGAGATATCGTGGAGCCGCATGATGCGCTTAGAATGAAGAGAGAGACTGATTGCGATGCGGTGATGATAGGCAGAGCAGCTATCGGAAATCCCTGGATTTTTTCTCAGGTATTGGCTTTACTTGGCGGCAATGAAATTGCTTGTCCGGACCTTTCACAACGTTTTGATGCAATGATTAGATATTCAAAATCCCTGACGAGATGTTTTGGAGAGCATCGGGCGTGTCTGTTGATGCGCACCCAGCTTGGCTGGTTTGTCAAAGGGTTGCGCTACAGCAGCAGATTCCGTGAATCCATCAAAAAGATTTCAACGGAGAAAGAAGCTCTAACGCTGATAAAAGAATATAAAAGCTTTCTACTTTAGCCAGAGTATTTCATAAATAATTTGTCTGAGCCTTTTTCAAAATTAAAATAAGATTCGTGAAACATCCGGGCTAATTACCCTGTTCTGTTTACCGGAGTAGACAGGGGAACAAAAATGTATAGAAGATCTTTTATAAAGCTTTTGGGACAAGCTATTATTTTCTCGGTGCAATTTATAATTTCAGGCACAATCAGGCAAGGGCAATTGAACATCTAAAAAAGGCAAGGGCTGCGGATTCCGAGGAAGCAGATACCCATTTTCGACTTGCAAAAGCCTTCCATAATGTGGATATGATAACCAACGCATTACTCGAGTATCAAAGAACACTTGAAATTAAACCTTCCTACACTAAAGCAATCAATGAAATCGGATGGATATATTATAATAAGGGAGATATTGAAACTGCCATAAAGCAATGGAAAAAGACCTTGAAGATCAACACCCGCGATAGAGACGCTGTTCTTAATCTTGCCAAAGTTTACAATGACCAGGCCTGGAATGCTTTGACATCCGGAAGAAAGCAAGAAGCAATAAATTTTTGGCAAAGGGTATTCAAGATTAATCCCGGGAATAAAGCATCTAATTATTATTTAAAAAAATATGGATCATAATAACAATATTAACATTCTATGATTTCAATATATCAAGGAGGTATTATGAAAAAAAAGTCAATTTTTGTTTTGGTAGTTGTATTTCTACTGGTAATACCCACTTGCGGCTTTTCTGATAATGGGCAGGATTTCATTGAACAGATGGGAAAGGGGAGTATCAATTGGAGCCAGGGTACAATTTTAGCAAAAGGGATCGGCGCTCCTCCTGAAAAGCTGTATGGCAAGCCAAGTGCTCGTCCAATGGCTTTAAGAGCAGCAACGCTCGACGCCTACCGTAACATCTTAGAGGTTGTTGCAGGTGTTAGAATTGACAGTACTACAGTCGTTATAGATTATACGGTTGAAAACGATGTCATTAGGACCAAAGTAGACGGCATGATAAAAGGTGCCCAAATTATAAAAAAAGAATATCTTTCGGATGGAACAGTAGAAATTACCATGCAAATGAACATGCGGGGTGGATTTTCTCAGCTGATACTCCCAGAAGAAATTAAACCGCTCGAATCCATCAAGGCTGTGCCTATTACGCAGGATCAGACTTCATCTGCTGTCTTTACTGGTCTGGTAGTTGACGCCAAGGGACTTAAAGCAAGGCCTGCCATGTCTCCAAAAATACTAGACGAGAACAATCAAGAAGTTTACGGATCAGCTTTTGTCAGCCGTGAATTTGCTGTCCAGCAAGGAATGAGCGGGTATGCAAAAGAAGTTGGAGCAGCTCAGCGCAATCAAAGAGTCACAAATAATCCTCTGACAGTGAAAGGCTTAAGGACAGAGGGTCCAGGACGATCTGATATCATAATCAGCAATGCAGATGCTTCAATGCTTCGAAGTGCTTCCGAAAATCTTTCATTTATGAAAAAATGCCGAGTTATGATCGTGGTTGATTAGCCTGTTTTTAGCCTATAAATCCAACTATAATTCTTGGGACACAGGATTAAGGAGGAATCATGAATTTTAAATACTTATTATTTGTCTTCGTAGGCTTATGCTTACTTGTTCTATCGGCATGCGGTCCGAAGGCCATGGCACCTGAGGCAGAGCTCGACACGCCTGGGCACCATGTGAAAAATGGTCACAAAATGCTAAAGACCGGAAAAATTGATGGGGCATTTCGAGAGTTCAATCGGGCCAAAGAGCTGGATCCCAAATATTCACCTGCTTATGTCGGTCTTGGACTGGTCTACGGAATAAGAGGTGAGTATGAGAATGGCTTTAAACAATTGAAAATAGCAAATAAATATGCCGATGGTAATAAACAGAAAATCAACGTTAATGTCGGAGACATGCGACTTTTTATCATGGGAAGAGACAAAATAAATAAAGATTGGCTTGAGGAAGTTGAAAGCAAATTCAAAAGATCGATCAAAATTGATCCCGAAGTGTCTGCACCGTATTTTTATATGGGTATAGCTTATAAAATGTCGTTTGAGTTTCAACAGGCTGCCGGTCAGTTTTCCAAAGTTCTAGATCTTGATAAAGAATTCGTTAAAAAAGCCGATGAGGAATATGCAGTTATCCAAAAAATTCAAAGAGCAATGCCCGGATCAGTTGTAGGGAAAAAGATAGCACTTCTTCACAAGATAACCCGCGCTGATGTGGCGGCTCTTTTTATCGAAGAACTCGAAATTGATGAGCTGTTTCGCAAAAGGACGCCAAAAAAATTCGATACTGCTTTTAAAGATCCGGAAAAAAAGTTTGTTAGCGGGGAATACGTAAAAATCCCTCCTGCTTCCGATATTGAAAATCATGTGTTGAAATCTGACATCGATGCGGTAATCGCTATTGGAATTAAAGGCCTTCAGCCTTATCCCAATCATACCTACAAACCATATAAAATCATAACACGGGCAGAATTTGCCATGATGATAGAGGATATTTTGATAAAAATTACTGGAGACGAAAACCTGGCCACCAGGTTTATTGGGAATGAATCACCCTTCCCGGACTTAAGAAACGATTTGTCTTTTTTTAATGCGGCGATGGTCTGTACCACTCGGAATATTTTAGAGGTAAAAGATATATCAACGGGAGAATTCGATCCTCAGGGATCTGTTTCAGGGGCTGAATCACTTTTGAGCATTCGCACATTGAAATCTCAGCTATAAATGAATGAACATTAGTTACCGTGAGCTTACCTTTTCTTGAGCAGAACTATTAAAATGGAGTTTTTTAAAGATAAAGCTGTATGTTTTATAATTCTCTGGTTTCTTCTCTTTCCCTGTTTTGCAAAAGCCGATAATAAACCTGTTTCCATTGATCTTAAAGGGGGAGAAGCAAAAGTTGCTTTATTGAAAGGAAGTGCTTCTGTAATCAAAGCGGGTAAGAAAGAGGCACAAACGTTGGCTCAGGGAAATATATTGTCGAACGGCGACCAGGTCACAACTGGAAAAAACACCAGAATAGAACTGAATATGCCTGATGGAAGTTACTTGCGTTATGATGAGGAGACCACCTTCAAACTGGAATCTATTGCATATGATAATAATGAAAAACAACGCGACGTGTCAGTGGGCCTGATCTTGGGAAAGACGTGGGCCAAGGTGACCCGGCTGTCCGGGGTTAAAGGACGTTTTGCAATTTCAGCTAAAACGGCTATCGCCGGTGTTCGCGGTACCACTTACAGGATAAATGTCTATAAAGATAATTCTGTTATGGTGAAAGTCTACTGGGGTGATGTGGTGGTAAAGAGCCCTATGATGACCGGGGCCGGAGACCAGCGGCAGAAAATTGGGCAACAGACAAAAGTTGAAGCGCCTCATGCGGTTCCAGGTCCCACGCCGGTATCCATGCAAGAATGGACTTACCTGGTCAAGGCCTTAGAGCAGATCGATATCAAGCCTGACGGAACGGTCTCTAAACCTTTTCGGTTTTCAATCAAGGACGATCTAAACGACTGGGTGATTTGGAATCAGAAAAGGGACAAAGAAATAGGTGACAACTGACACGTGGAGACTATGTTCCCATACTCCAAGACGCCAAGTATTTTTTTTGTTCAGCCGTAAGCCTGTCGATTTTGAGATTCATTGCAGACAGTTTTTCTTTGGCAATGGCCAGGTCAATTTCTTTAGGTACAGGATAGACATCTTTTTCGAGTGATTTTTTTGTATTCACCATATACTCGACGCACAAGGCTTGATTCGCAAAACTCATGTCCATAACGCTCGATGGATGACCCTCAGCTGCCGCAAGATTTATTAGCCTCCCATCCCCAAGAACATTTATTCGTTTGCCGTTTTCAAGCGTATGTTCTGATACAAAAGGTCTCATTATTTTTCGAGACTTGGTTATTTTCTCAAGTCCCCCAAGATCCAATTCAACGTTGAAGTGACCGGAGTTAGCTATAATCGCACCATCTTTCATGACTTTGAAATGCTCTTGGCGTATAACATTAATGTTGCCTGTAACCGTACAGAAAAAGTCGCCGATCCTTGCAGCCTGCATAATGGGCATCACTCTAAAACCATCCATAGCCGCTTCCAATGCTGCAATTGGATCAACTTCAGTTATAATTACGTTACTTCCCATTCCACGAGCCCTCATGGCCAGACCTTTACCGCACCATCCATAGCCACAGACAACAAAATTCGAGCCAGCAATCAGGCGATTCGTAGATCGAATAATACCATCAACGGTACTTTGTCCGGTTCCATAGCGATTATCAAACAAATGCTTGGTCTGGGCATCATTAACGGCTATGATTGGATATTGCAATACGCCCTCAGCAGCCATACTTCTGAGTCGAATGATACCTGTTGTTGTTTCTTCTGTTCCTCCTATCACTCCCTTTAATAAATCCGTGCGGTCGGAGTGAAGCGTGGAAACCAAATCAGCACCATCATCCATGGTATATTGAGGTTTAATATCGAGTGCTAAATGAATATGGTTATAATATGTTTTGTTGTCTTCACCTTTAATGGCAAAAACGGGAATTTTATCATGTTTTACTAGCGAAGCCGCCACATCGTCCTGGGTGCTCAGGGGGTTGGAAGCACATAGGACTACTCTGGCACCGCCCGCCTTTAATGTTTGCATAAGTGATGCCGTTTCGGTTGTAACATGAAGACAGGCTGCAATTCGATTGCCTTTTAATGGTTTTTCCTTATGAAACCTTTTTCTGATACGATTAAGGACGGGCATACTCTGATTTGCCCATTCTATTCGGAGCTTTCCTTCTTTGGCGGATTTTATATCCTTGATATCGTAATCCATAAAATGTTAATCTCCTTAATATGTCTTTACAGTCCCGCTTTTTCCCTCAGAATATCCACCATATTGGTTTTTTCCCAGGTAAATTCAGGTTCGTCCCGACCAAAGTGACCATAGGCTGCAGTTTTTCTAAAAATAGGCCGCAAAAGGTCCAGATATTCGATGATTGCAGCTGGTCTTAAGTCGAAAATTTCATTGACGATTTCTTTGACCCGATCTTTTGGAATGACGCCGGTTCCCATAAGATCAATCATAACCGAAACGGGTTGGGCCACACCAATGGCATAGGCGATCTGTATTTCGCATTTTTTTGCCAGGCCGGCTGCAACGATATTTTTGGCGATATGCCTGGCCATGTAGGAGGCGCTTCGATCAACTTTTGACGGATCTTTTCCTGAGAAGCATCCGCCGCCATGACTCCCTTGACCTCCGTAAGTATCAACTATTATCTTGCGACCCGTTAACCCGCAGTCTCCCATGGGGCCGCCAATCACAAATTTACCCGTAGAATTAATAAAAAAGCGAGTGTCCCCGTCTGTAAACTCTTTGGGGATAATTTTTTTGATGACTTCTTCTATGATAGCTTCTTTCAGCTCATCGTAGGAGATAGATGGTTTATGTTGAGCAGCAATCACGATGGTATCAACACGCTTGGGGGTACCGTTTTCATATTCTATTGTCACCTGTGTTTTGCCGTCGGGCCTCAAAAAATCAAGGGAACTATTTTTACGTACAATGGCAAGCCGATTACACAACTTGTGGGCATACATGATGGGCATGGGCATCAATTCAGGTGTTTCATCAGTTGCATATCCGAACATTAGACCTTGATCTCCAGCTCCCTGTTCTTTGAAAAGCCCGTCACCCACATTAACTCCTTGAGCAATATCGGGAGATTGCTGGTCGATACTTGTTATGACCGAACATGTCTGCCAATCAAAGCCCATCTGGGAAGAGTGATATCCAATTTCACGAATTGTATTGCGAATAATTTCAGGCATATCAACATAACAACTGGTTGTAATTTCTCCTGCAATAAATGCAAGACCCGTTGTTACCAAGGTTTCACAGGCAACTCTACAGTTTTTATCTTTTTCGATAATCGCGTCCAATATGGAATCTGATATGGCATCGGCAACCTTATCCGGGTGCCCTTCGGTCACAGATTCAGAAGTAAAAAAGAATTGTTCGTTGCTCATAAAGAGTCTCCTTTATTTTGAATTAGGATACACAAATTATGGCTTCAGTATCATATTGTCAATCAGACGTGCTTTGCCGATTTTTACCGCAAGAGCCATCAATACCGGCTTGTTGATTGTTTTGATGTCTTCCAGCGTTTCAGGGTCGCAAATGGTGATATAGTCTATCTCGGTTTCCGGATGTGATTGTATCAATTCTGTCGCCTGGCCAATTATTTTTTGGGTATCTCTGATTCCCCTTTCAAGAAGCGCTTGTCCCTTGTTAAGCGATTTAAAGATAGATAGAGCCTGCATTCGCTGTTCAGAGGTAAGGTAACTGTTACGCGAGCTCATCGCTAGTCCGTCGGATTCTCTTATCGTGGGACCACCAATAATGTCTATTTCGAAATTGAGGTCGCGAACCATCTGACGAATAATAACAAGCTGCTGATAGTCCTTCTGGCCAAAGACGGCAACATGTGGTTTGACAATATTAAATAGTTTTGTACATACGGTTGCGACTCCTGTAAAAAATATCGGCCGGGAGATGCCACAGAGGTGGTTGGGCAGTTTTTCAAGCTCAACATATGTCTGATATGAATCATCATAGATTTCATTTACATCCGGCGCAAATATTAAGTCGACACCTTCCTTTTGACAAAGGTCAACGTCCCGTTCAAAATCGATTGGATAGGACTCTAAATCTTCTCCAGGAGCAAATTGCGCGGGGTTGATAAAAATACTGGCGACGAGAAAATCTCCATGATTATGACCCTCTCTCATTAAAGACAGATGTCCTTCATGGAGGTATCCCATGGTTGGGACAAAGACAATTGTTTTGCCCTGGCTACGCAAGTGGCCACATCGTTTTTGGGTCTCTTTGGTGGTTGTTATGATTTCGATGATGTAAACCTCAGGAAATTAGGTAAATTGGAAAAATTAGAACACCAAAACCCAAATGTCAACCTATTCTAATAATTAAATATATATTCTTAATTTATATCTCTTTCCAGGGTCAAAATATTTTTTCACAATTGAGTTGACTCTGAAATATCAAATCATTATAGAAACCATTAGCCCGCATTTCTCATGAAGAATTTTAACAATTTTCAAAGACAACCGAATTTCAATAAGTTAAAATATATATTGTGTTCAATTTGTACGAACATTCTATCATTTAACGATAAGCGTAATACGAGTTAAAATTCTTCACCAAAGGCGAGCCTGAGCGACACAGGAACTGCGTTATTCAACCCTCGAAGTAAGAATACTACGTCTTCGGGTTAAAATGCCTTGTTCCTGAGCCGCTCAGACTCGTGAGAAATCCGGGTTATATTCCATGGCGTTTTTGAAATAAACGTTCCGTTTAACCGAGAAAAGAAAGAATGGCATGTCGTCGTAAGTGGCTAGAATTTTTTTACATCCCATTGATTTTTTCCGCCGTATATTTGTTCTTCACCGGTTGTGCGATCACTGAAAAGCACCAGATGCCGGAACAAGCAGGTGCTATACCATCCTGTTTTGAAATAAATACCGTTCCGTTTTATCCTCAAGTATCTTATCAGTGTGGACCTGCAGCGCTCGCAATGACGCTCAATTGGAGTGGGGTCCCCATTTTACCTGAAGACCTGACAGATGAGGTGTTCACCCCGGCGCGTAAAGGCAGCCTGCAGGCATCTTTGATCAGTGCTGCCAGACGTCATGGGAGAATCGCTTATGCGTTTAATGGTATCGATATCATGTTTGCCGAAGTTGCTGCCGGGTATCCGGTGATCATTTTGCAAAACCTTGGACTTTCATGGTACCCGATTTGGCACTATTCTGTCATCATCGGGTATGATTTGCAGAAAAAAGTCATCATTCTTCGATCAGGCCTCACCGCTCGCAAACAGATGCCTTTCCGTGTTTTCAAAAATACGTGGGCGCGCAGCAATTTTTGGGGGCTTTTAACATTGAAGCCGGCGCAACTGCCGGCTATGGCAAAAGAAGACAAATTTTTAACAGCGGTGATGGGACTTGAGAGATCTCGCCAATTCCAGGCGGCGATCATTGGCTATAATACAGCTCTGAAACGGTGGCCCGGCAGTTTAGCCGCTATCATGGGGCTCGGTAACAGCAATTATGCGGTTGAAGATCTCAAAGGTGCTGAATCGGCCTTTAAAAAAGCAACCGTTTTACATCCCGGAGCCGGTTCTGCTTATAACAATCTTGCCCAAGTTCTTTTAGAGCAAGGTCGAAAACAGGATGCGTTGGAGGCTGCTCGAAAAGCGGTTGCTATAGGCGGCTCCTTAGGCCACATTTATAAAAAGACGCTAAAGGAAATTGAATCCACGCCAAATTAAAATTATCAGTGCCGTTGGTACCCCGAGTGAAGCGAATTTGGATACCCCCTGAATGTTAGCAGTATTTTTCAGGATAGGGGTGCGAAACTTACTCATATATTACTTCCTCCTTGGGGAGGTGGTTCGTTTAACACCAGCCAATACAGACCCAGCTGTTTGATAGCTTCTGTGAATTGAATAAAGTCGACCGGTTTCCGGATGTAACTGTTTGCTCCCAGTCGATAACTTTCGTTTAAATCTTTATCTTCTTTTGATGAGGTTAGAACGACCACAGGAAGCAATTTTGTTCTCTCGTCCTCACGAAGACGCTTCAACACGCCAAGACCGTCTATTTTGGGAAGCTTTAAATCCAACAGAATAACTTGGGGCATTACGCTCGTGTCGCGGTCTTCATATGCGCCTGTACCGAAAAGATAGTCAAGGGCTTCAGCTCCATCTCTAGCAACTACGACTTCGTTCATAATGTTGTTTTTTTTGAGTGCGCGGATAGCCAACAACTCATCGTCAGGATTGTCCTCAACCAGCAAAATTATTTTCTTTTCCATGTTATCTTTCCTTAATGTTAAAGTACAAAATAAAACGAGGCGCCCCTGTCTATATATCCCTCGGCCCAAATATGACCTTCGTGGCGGTGAATAATACGCTGGACCGTAGCAAGACCAATGCCATACCCTTTAAAATCTGTGTCCTTGTGCAAGCGCTGGAAAGTACCGAACAATTTTTTCGCATACGCCATGTCAAATCCTGCGCCATTGTCACGCACACAAAAAGCCAGCTCATCGTCCTGCATAACCTGATCGAATACTATCCATGGTTTTTCCTGCTTTGAGGTAAATTTCCATGCATTGCTAAGAAGATTTTCAAGAACGATTTCTATTAAATTGGAGTCGCAAATTGCAGTCAGCTTATGCCCGATAACGACGTCAACTGTACGGTCCGGATCTCTTTCTTGCAGATTATCTAAAACCTTTTTGGCTATTTCACTCAAGTTAACTTCTTGTTTGTTTAACTCTCGACGAGATATTCTCGAGAGTGAGAGCAGATCGTCAATGATTTGTCCCATGCGCTGGCTCGCTGAGCGCACCCTTTGGAGGTAATCTTTTCCATC
>CALANC010000212.1 GCA_937925895.1 uncultured Desulfobacterales bacterium | reverse complement strand
TTTACTGGTTACGACCAATCAGTATGCAGTAAAAACCGATACCCATGCCATCGAAAAAGGCGTTCATGCTTTAAAGCAGATTACCGGGGTGGATACTATTATGATCGCGGTACCCGAAAAATTGATGCAGGATGCTGTTGTCGCAGGAGCAGAAGTTAGAGTTGTAGATGTTGAATATCCTTCAGCGCTCCCTCATCTCCTGGTTCAATCAATTTTGGGCCAGGTTGTTCCCGCGGGAAAATCCTGCGAAGATATCGGGGTAAGCTTCTTTAATGCCGAAGCAGTGGCATCTTTAGGCAGGGCATTTGAGGAAGGGACGATACCTGCATTAAAGAGACTGACTTTCATTGATAAAAATTGGGACAAAACGCTCGTTCAGGCAAGAATAGGGACGCCGATCAGTGAAATTGTTAACGCTTTGGGTGTCCTTTTGAACGAAAAAGATCGAATAATCTTAGGCGGACCAATGACAGGATCTTCAATCTATTCAGAAGATTTTCCGATTCAGGCAGACACAGATGCCATCGTTGTCCAAGATAAAGACACCATTGATCTTGTCTCGGATTATCCGTGCATTAATTGTGGTGAATGTGTCAGGGTCTGCCCTGCAAGGATCCCGATTAATATGCTTGTCCGCTTTCTGGAAGCCGGGCAATATGAAGATGCAGCCGATCAGTATGATCTACATTCCTGCATAGAATGTGGTCTTTGCAGCTTTGTTTGTGTATCAAAAATACCGATCTTCCATTACATTAAGTTGGCCAAATATGAACTTGACCGGATTAAAACAGCGGAGGCAATGAATGCTCAATAAGAAAATGCTTACGGTTTCACACGCGCCCTTCTTGCATAACGGGAGCAGCATACCCGCCCGCAGTTACCACACGATGATAGCGACACTACCGGCAGTATTATTCGGCTTTTTTAGATATGGTATGCCGGCAGTCGGTGTGGTTGCACTCTCTGTTTCCTTTTCAATCGCCTGGGAATTGGCAATTAATAAAGTAACAAAACGAAAGGTCAGCATTGGAGACGGCAATGCCGCGCTTATCGGTTTGCTGTTTGCCCTGCTTTTACCCGCCACAGCTCCGTGGTGGCTGGTGGCAACCGGTACTTTTGTTGCGGTTGTTATTGGTAAGCATATTTTCGGAGGGATCGGCGGCAATCCTTTTAACCCGGTCCTTATCGGGCTGGCCATGCTGATCGTCTCCTGGAAGGATTATTTCAATTTTGATCAAGCCCTGTTGAATTATGACTTCGGTTTTCCTATGGTATACCCGCTGGCAGCACTCAAACATTTAGGCCCAGCCGGAATTACGATCTTTAATACAACCGACCTTTTAATCGGTCAGCAGGCCGGTGGCATCGGAGCAACATTTGCTCTCGGCCTTATTTTTGGCGGCATTTATCTTATGGTTAGAGGGTTTATCCGTTGGGAGATTTCAATCTCCTTTTTAGCCGGCGTGTATGTCACCGCTCTTTTGTTTAACCTGATAAATCCTTCTCTCTATGCCGGACCTGTTTTCCACCTTATTACCGGCTACACCCTGATCGGTGCTTTTTTTCTGGCTCCGGAAGATTCTTCTTCACCGGTAAATTTTATTCCCATGCTAATTTATGGTGCCGGTGGCGGTATCATGACCGTTCTTATTCGGAACACCGGCGCCCACATTGACGGTGTCGTTTTTGCCATTTTGTTGATGAACCTTATCAACCCAATTTTAGACAATATCAGACCAAAAGCCCTCGGAAAGGTTGTTTAATTATGAATGAATTAGTGAAAATGGTCGTGGTGCTCACTGTTTTGAGTGCTTTCTCAGGTGGGTTGCTCGCCGGTCTCAAGAATGGAACAGCGGCTCAGATCGAAAACCAGCAGCTGAAATTTGTAAAAGGTCCCGCCATAAAATCAATCCTTGAAGGGGCCTCCAATGATCCCATTGTTGATCGTTTCAAGGTGACTGACGGTGATGTTGAGCGGAGTTTTTTTGTGGGCAAATTTGACGGTAAGGCAAAGACATTGGCCTTTGAAGGATTCGGAAAAGGATACGGCGGTGAAGTTGGTCTGATGGTGGGGGTCAATATAGAAACCGATGAAATCATCGGGGTAAGTGTGACTACCCATAGTGAAACCCCGGGACTGGGTGCTCAAGCAAAGGACAAGCCCGATTTTGTGTCTCAATTCAAAGGCTTTTCCATAATGGACCCGGTAAGCGTCACCACTGACGGCGGAAAGGTCAATGCCATGAGCGGCGCAACCATCACCTCACGAGCAGTTTGCGTTGCGGCTACCCAGGCCGGGGAAGCATATGAAAAGCTAAAACCTCAACTTGCTGAAAAATTAAAGGCGTTCAACGAATAGGGAGATTACGATGGCCAAAACGTTTACTCAAGAATTTGTCAAAGGTCTCTGGGAGGAAATACCACCCTTTCGGCTGGTTCTGGGATTATGTCCGGTCCTTGGTGTAACCACCACCATGGAAAACGGCATCGGAATGGGGCTTGCCACGACCTTCGTTTTACTATGCTCTAATATTCTGGTCGCATCCTTACGCAACATTATTCCGCCTAAGGTAAGAATCGCCTGTTTCATCATTATCATTGCCACATTTGGTATTGTGGTTGAACTTCTCATGCAGGCGTATACATATCCACTGTTTCTAAAATTAGGCGTGTTCATTCCCCTCATCGTGGTAAACTGTATCGTTCTGGGTCGAGCGGAGGCTTTTGCCTATAAAAACGGAATTTTACCTTCCATCGCGGATGGTTTGGGTATCGGCATTGGATTTACCCTTTCTCTGGCGGCTCTTGGGGGTCTTAGAGAAATCATAGGACCCGGTACGTTTTATGGAGCCTCGGTTTTCGGACCTTCATTTGAACCGTTTACATTCATGGTCCAGGCACCGGGCGCTTTTGTCGGTCTCGGGCTGATGCTTTGCATTATGAACCTTGCAGGGAGCAAATAGGAGTCGATTAATGGGCTATTTCGAAATAATTATCAGCACCATTTTTGTAAATAATATTCTGCTTGCCCAATTCTTGGGTAACTGTCCGTTTTTGGGCACATCCAAAAAAATGGAAACCGCCGTAGGCATGTCAATGGCGGTTATTTTTGTTCTGGTCCTGGCCGGTATCATCACCTGGATTCTCTACGCATTCATTTTGGCCTCTGCCGGCTTAGTCTATTTAAGGACCATCGCGTTTATCCTGGTGATTGCATCCTTGGTCCAGTTTGTTGAGATGTTTCTAAAAAAGAGCATCCCCGCACTGTATGCAGGCCTGGGAATTTTCCTGCCCTTGATTACCACCAACTGCGCGGTAATGGGTGCTTGCGTATTGAACATTGATCAGGAACTTACTTTTATGCAAGCCCTTGTGGCATCTTTCGGCTATGCCGTCGGATTCGGGATTGCCTTAATTCTGTTTGCCGGTGTTCGTGAACGAATTATGTTGGCCAGAGTACCCCAGCCGCTTCGGGATACATCCATCGGTTTGGTAACAGCCGGAATTATCTCTCTCACATTTTTCGCTTTTAAAGGAATGGTATAAAGAAAGAATTATTAAGGAGGAAATTGTGTTTTCAGCTATTTTGTTTATGTTGGGCTTGGGGGCAACATGCGGCGTCATGCTGAGCGTTGCCTCCAAAGTCTTTTATGTATATGAAGACCCCCGGGTTGCCGAGGTAGAGGGACTTACCGCTGGTGCGAACTGCGGGGGTTGCGGATATGCCGGCTGTTCAGCGGCGGCAGTGGCTGTGGTGGCAGGCGACGCCCCTCCCAGTGTCTGTGTTATCGCAGGTCCTGAAACGACTTCGGGCATTGCTGCCGTAATGGGTGTCGATCCCGGGATTGCCGAATCTCTGCTTTCATACAATACATGTACCGGTGGTCATCGTGCACCCGTCAAGTTTCATTACATGGGAATCAATAGCTGTCAGGCGCTGGCCACGTTATATGGGGGCCAGCGAGAATGCCCGGTAGGCTGCCTGGGGTTAGGTGACTGTGTCAGGGCTTGCAACTTCGATGCGATTGAAATTGGACCTGACGGGTACCCCGTTGTCGATGAAATAAAATGTGTGGGGTGCAGAGCATGCGAAAAAGTCTGCCCCAAGTACATCATGGAAATCAAAACCATGTCTCAGAAACTGCTGCACCTGAACCAGTTTGTTGATCGCATCGCGCCCTGTCAGCAGACCTGTCCCGCTGAAATAAATATTCCCAAATACATAACCCAAATAAAAATGGGGGATTACGACGGGGCAGTGAATACGATCCGGGAAAGAAATCCGCTGTTGCTGGCCTGCGGACGAGTTTGCCCCCATCCTTGTGAAGACAAATGCCGCAGAGGGGTAGAAGAAGAACCGGTGTCCATCAACCAGTTGAAACGCTTTGCTGCAGATCACGAGATGGAATCGGGGCGGCGGCTTCCCATATCCTGTGCCCCCTCCACCGATAAAAAAATTGCCGTTATCGGTGGTGGTCCGGCCGGCCTGAGCTGCGCCTTTTTTCTCCGCCGGCTCGGCCATGGAGTTACCATCTTCGACGCCATGCCGAAACTCGGCGGAATGATTCGCTACGGAATCCCGGAATATCGGCTCCCCAAGGAGGTTTTAGCCTGGGAAATCCAGGGAATCCTTGACCTGGGTGTTGAACAAAAACTAAATGTGATGCTGGGCCGTGATTTTGATATCGGGTCACTTATTGCATCCGGGTTTGACGCTGGTTTTCTCGGTATCGGTGCCTGGAAAGATTATAACCTAGGGGTGGAAGGCGAAAATCTGGCCGGCTGTTACACCGGAATTAACTTTCTATCACATTTTGCCGTATGGCAGCAGGAAAAAAGTGGCGATCCGCGTCCCTTTGTCGGTAAAAAGTGCGTCGTAATCGGTGGCGGCAACACGGCTATCGACTGTGTTCGCACCCTGGTTCGCTTGGGTGCCGATGAGGTAACCATTGTCTATCGCAGGACCCGAAAAGAAATGCCTGCCAATATGGTTGAAATCGAGGCAGCAGAGCATGAAGGCATTCAGTTTACCTTCTTGGCCGCGCCGACTCGTGTCCTCGGGGATGATGACGGGAACGTCGTCGGGCTTGAATACTTAAAAATGGAACTTGGTGAACCGGACGCCAGTGGAAGACGCCGTCCTGTGCCTATCGAAGGATCTGAAACCATCATCGAAATTGACATGTTAATCACAGCAATCGGTCAGGGACCGGACGTCTTTTTTAAAGATGAGAGCAAACGGCTTGACGAGGATCTGAACATTACCCGTTGGAATACCATCGACTGTGAAGATCCGGTGGCCCTCCAATCGAGTATACCCTATATTTTTACCGGCGGGGACGCTGCCACAGGTGCCGACCTGGTTGTTTCCGCCATAGGCGCCGGGCGACGAGCGGCACGCTCCATTCATTATTACTTGAAGGGTGAGGAGATCACACCTCCTGAAAAGACCCTTTTCACGGATAATATTCCCGGAACCATCTTCGAATCCGTGCAAGGACTGAAACAATCGGCAAGGACAAAGATGCCGGAACTGCCCGTAGATGAACGGATTAAGTCTTTTGTGGAAGCAGATCTTGTCATCAGTGAAGATGAAGCCAAGTTTGAATCGAACCGCTGCTTGAATTGCTGTCTGACCTGCTATGACATGGATCCTGACTGAAGTTAAAACAGATTGAACCTTGTCTAAAGAGCGCCTGGTATTTTTCCCGGCGCTCTTTTTTTGCCGTTCAACCTTGACGTAAAGCGTTTAGCAGACCACTCATATCTTGTGGGATGGGTGCCTCAAATAAAACGGATTTTTCTGTTACCGGATGAATAAAGCCAAGGCGCCAGGCATGCAGCATTTGTCTTCGAACGCCCCTTAACATATTTTTCTGGCCTGGAACCCTTTTCCCCTTCTTTCGTCTGCCGTAAACTGAATCACCAACAACCGGATGGTTTAGAACCGCGCAATGCACCCTGATCTGATGCGTTCTTCCGGTCTTCAATTTTAACTCAATCAAGGTTGCCCCTACAAAACGTTCTCTGACCCGCCATGATGTTTCGGCGTCACGATGTTTTCTGCTCTGCGTCGACATCTTCTTTCGATCAACAGGATGCCGACCGATGGGTAGGATAATTTCCCCGGAATTCGATTCCATGTCGCCGTGCACAAGGGCCAGATACCCCTTTTTTACCGTTCTTGACTTGAATTGTCCGGCCAAATTGTCTTGCGCCGCCAATTTTTTCGCAACCACAATGGCGCCTGAAGTATCCTTGTCCAGTCTGTGGACGATTCCCGGTCTGAATTCTCCAACGAACCCTTTGAGCTCCGGGTAATGATAAAGAAGTCCGTTAACCAAAGTGCCGGTATACCGACCTGCTGCAGGATGAACCACTATCCCGGGCTGTTTGTTAACGACGATTAGATATTCGTCTTCGAATAAAACTTCGATTTCCATGGGTTCAGGTGATAGATATACCGGTTCCGGAGGGGGAATCTGACCATAAATTACATCTCCTGTACGAATTCGATAACCCGGTTTTTCAACGGCTCCTTTGACCCGTATTTTACCATTACGGATCAGCCTGGTGGCTGCCGTGCGGGAACAAGCAGAAATACGGGAAGAAACAAATAGATCACGACGTCGGCCGGAATCATTCTCTTCAACAA
>CALANC010000211.1 GCA_937925895.1 uncultured Desulfobacterales bacterium | reverse complement strand
ATATCGACACTGTTAAATTTTGCCTTTCCTGCATTTCTGAGCCGGGTTAGCAAGTCCGAAATCGGATCACTCATTGCCATAGTTTACTCCGTTGCTATTAATTATTTATTACCAGCTGGATTTTACGACCCCAGGAAGTTTTCCTTGTGAAGCAAGCGTCCGAAAACAAATACGACAAACGCCAAATTTTCTTAAAAACCCTCTTGCTCTGCCGCAAATCGGGCATCGGTTATAATTTCTCACTTGGAACTTGGGCTTTCGCATTGCTTTCATTCTCAGAGCTTTTCTTGCCAAATCTTCCTCCCTTTTATAATTGGAATTGACTATCTATTATCAACTCTCAGCTTTAATCCTTCAATTGCGAAACGGCATACCTAAAAGTTTCAGCAACTCTTTACCTTCCTCATCGCTTTTTGCACTTGTAACAATGGAAATATTCAGACCTTTAATCCTGTCAATTTTATCATAATCGATCTCCGGAAAAATAATATGCTCCTTGATTCCCAGGGAGTAATTCCCGTGACCGTCCAGGGCTTTTCCTGAAAGACCTCTAAAGTCTCGGACACGAGGAAGTGCCACATTCACAAGCTTGTAATAAAAGTCATACATTCGGTTCCTTCGCAGGGTAACCATACAGCCTATCGGCATGCCTGCTCTTAATTTAAATGCAGCTATTGATCTTTTGGCACGCGTTACTACCGGTTTTTGACCGGAAATAATTTTCAGTTCCTCGACAGCTGAATCTAGAAGCTTGATATTGTGAATCGCTTCACCCAGGCCCATATTTAAAACAAGCTTTTTAAGTTTCGGGACCTGCATTACATTTTTATACTTAAATGTTTCAATCAGCTTGGGGATAACTTCTTCGTCATAGATATCTTTTAACTGGGACATTCAATTCCTCCAGCATGCCGAGCTAGGAATCTATCATCTCGCCGCATTTTCTACAGACGCGTTTCTTTTTTCCATCCTCGAGGCGTTTCATCTCAACACGTACCGGTTGAATACACTTGTTGCACATCAACAAAACGTTTGACCAATTTATCGGCGCTTCACTCTCAATTATGCCACCTTGTCTGGCCGCAGCGCTGGGCCTGGTGTGGCGCTTTATCATATTAATCTTCTCAATGAGGATACGCTTATCTTTTCGCTTTACGCTCAGCACTTTGCCGATCTTACCTTTGTCCTTGCCGGCAATGACTTTAACCTTGTCGTCTTTCTTAATTTTGCATTTTTCATGTAACATAACGCATTTCTCCAACCAATTAGAGCACCTCCGGAGCCAGGGAAATTATTTTCATAAACTTCTTGCCCCGCAGTTCTCTGGCCACCGGACCAAAAATACGGGTACCAATGGGTTCTCTATGTTGAGTGATGAGCACGGCTGAATTATCATCAAATCTTATATAAGAACCATCCGGTCTTCTAATTTCTTTCTTCGTCCTTACGACAACCGCTCTTAAGACATCTCCCTTTTTTACCTTGGTGTTCGGTATGGCTTCCTTCACAGATACGACAATAATATCGCCCACACTAGCGTACCGTCTGCGGGAACCTCCGAGCACTTTAATGCAATACAATATTTTCGCCCCTGAATTGTCTGCCGCATTCAGTCTAGTTTCTGCCTGAATCATCTCTTTAATTTTCCTTAAATAATCAAATTGCTTTTTCTATTATCTTGCTGACGCGCCATTTTTTGGTCTTGCTTAGAGGTCTGGATTGGGTTATCAAAACTTTGTCTCCAACCCGAGACGCATTGTTTTCATCGTGGGCGGCGAATCTAGCTCTTTTTCTGATATATTTCTTATACAGACGATGCTTTACCAGCCTTTCAACCAAAACAATTACTGTCTTATTCATTTTGTCGCTGACGACCGTTCCGATCATTTGTCTTCTCAATCTTTTTTCCATGGCTAAATCTATCTTTATTCTGTCTCTTTTTGTCTGTCGAATTCCGTAATTACAGTTTTCACTCTGGCAATATCACGTTTTGTCTGTTTCATCTTCTGGGAATTGTCCAGCTGGTCCGTCTCATGCTGAAAGCGGAGATTAAACAACTCCTCTTTAAGATCCTCAACTTTTCGATGCATCTCTTCCAAGCTCATCGCCCTAATCTCACTTGCTTTCATCAAAAATCCCCCCTCTCGATAAACCTTGTTTTTATCGGAAGTTTATGTGAAGCAAGCCGGAGTGCTTCCTTTGCCAAATCTCTGGGGACACCTTCCATTTCATAAAGAACTCTACCGGGCCGAACAACGGCAACCCATCCTTCAGGCGCCCCCTTTCCTTTACCCATTCTGACTTCAGCAGGCTTTTTGGTAAACGGTTTGTCCGGGAAAATCTTTATCCACATTTTACCGCCTCTCTTAACATGTCTCGTCATAGCAATACGTGCGGCCTCAATCTGCCTTGAGGTGATACTCCCGCATTCTATGGCTTGTAGTCCAAATTCACCGAAATCAAGATTAGAACCACGTCGTGCAACACCTTTCATTCGTCCTTTCTGTTGCTTTCTATATTTGACCTTTTTTGGACTTAGCATGTCCTTATTCTCCGCTAAAAAATATTTTATTTAGAAAAAGTGGCTCAAGCACCCAGCTCAACCTGATCCTTTTTCAAAATCTCACCTTTAAAAATAAATACCTTGACGCCGATAACGCCATAGGTGGTGCGGGCTTCAACAAACCCGTAATCAATGTCAGCTCTTAACGTGTGCAGAGGGACTCTTCCCTCTCTATATTGTTCCGTTCTCGCCATCTCAGCGCCTCCCAGACGACCGGAACAAATAACCTTGATCCCTTCAGCGCCGAACCGCAGTGCGGATGAAATGCCGCGCTTCATGGCACGCCTGAATGCAACTCTTCGAACCAACTGAAGCGCAATGTTTTCAGCAACGAGTTGGGCATCGATCTCAGGTTTTCTAACCTCTTGAATGTCAATGATGACTTCGTGTGAAATGAACTTCTCGAGATCTTTTTTGAGCAACGCTATTTCAGCACCCTTTTTCCCTATGACGATCCCTGGTCTGGATGTATATATGCTGAGCCTTACACGCTTGGACGATCTTTCAATTTCAATTCTGGAAATACCGGCATGATAGAGTTTCTTTTTTATGAACTGTCTGATTTTATAATCTTCCAGGATATAATCAGCATAATTTTTCCCTGCATACCATCTTGATTCCCATGTTTTTACAATACCCAATCTTAACCCTATCGGATTTACTTTTTGGCCCAAGCTTTTACCCCTCCTTTTTAGGTTGATTTGTCAGACAATATAACCGTGATATGTGCAGTTCTCTTTAGTATGCGAGTCCCTCTGCCCCGTGCTCTTGCTCTGAAACGTTTCAACGTAGGTCCTTGGTCCGCGATGATGCTTCTAATAACCAATGAATCCACATCAATATCGGCATTCTGATCCGCATTTGCAACCGCGCTACGGATAACTTTTTCAATAATGCTCGCCGCCTTTTGCGGCATAAATTTTAGTATATCCAGGCCTTTCTCAACCGGCTTCCCTTTTACCGCCTCAATCAATTTTCGTACTTTTTGAGGCGAAATCCGCACATATTTTGCTACCGCTCTAACTTCCATCAATGATAAATCCTTTTTATCAAAGGTCTTGAATTCTATCTTTTCAATCTTGACTTTTTGTCGGCTGCGTGCCCGTAATAGGTCCTGGTAGGTGAAAATTCGCCTAGTTTGTGGCCCACCATATCTTCCGAAATAAATACCGGCACGAACTTTCTGCCGTTATGAACCGCCAATGTAATGCCCACCATATCGGGGACAATTGTCGACCTCCTGGACCATGTCTTGACCACCCTGCTACCTCGCGTTCCCTGGGCTTGCATAACTTTCTTTAACAACTTTTCATCAACAAATGGGCCTTTTTTCAACGATCGGGGCATAACGGCTCTGTCTCCTTATGATTTTATACCTGTGAACAAATTTCTTTAGCGCTTTTTAACAATGTACCGGTTGCTGGTTTTGTTTTTTTTGCGCGTCTTATAACCTTTTGATGGAAGTCCCCATGGGCTGCATGGATGCCTTCCGCCGGAAGATCTGCCTTCTCCTCCTCCCATTGGATGGTCAACCGGATTCATGGCGACACCCCGGACCCTTGGTCGCCTGCCCAGCCACCGTTTTCGACCCGCTTTGCCCAAGGAAACGTTTTCGTTAGCCACATTACCCAGCTGCCCGATGGTGGCTTTGCAATTGATGAGCACCATCCGGACTTCCCCTGAAGGAAGCTTCATCAAAGCATACCGGTCTTCTTTTGCCATAAGTTGGGCAAAGGTGCCGGCACTTCTAACAATCTGCCCCCCTTTCCCTATTCGCAATTCAATGTTGTGAACATGCGTACCCAGCGGGATTTTACTCAGCGGAAGTGTATTACCGGGTTTAATATCCGCATCCGGTCCTGAAACTACGGTATCACCAACCCGCAAATTAGTCGGTGCCAGAATGTAACGCTTCTC
>CALANC010000210.1 GCA_937925895.1 uncultured Desulfobacterales bacterium | reverse complement strand
AATGATCTTCCCCATATCACTCTTGGCTACTCTGAGTTCCAATACAATTTCTTGGGCAGCTTTAATTTCAGTAACCCGTATCTGTTCTGGATCGTCAACAAGTGCTTGTGCAATTCGAATTAATAGATCTTTCATGAGTTCAGTTCCCTAGACAATTGCATCCCTTATATAGGCTTGGCACAGGTTCGAAATCTGTGTTGTCATTTTTGACAACGGTATTTGACAGTTAGCCTGGAAGTGTGGAGTTCACTTTTTGAGAAGCTCACCCTCAACGATTTCTCTTAATAACATCCTGGCCGTTGGTTCTGGATTCTCACCAGGAGCCGTAAGGATTGACATGGTTTTTCCCCATTCTAGAACACGGACAGTTAGAACGCCCACATCAACTTCATACTCACCAGAATAAGTCTTTCCATCAACTTCAACGAATATTTCGCCTTTAAAGGAACGCGAAAACATATTAACAATAATCTCCTTCGTTCGATTTTTAGGGTTTCCTAAAAACCGTCAGGTAGTTACGGGCTTTTTCCTTTTCTTTGTTGGTCCTTTTATTTTCTTAAAACACTCCTTATCTTCTCGGACAATAGCGCATAGCTTGGGGTTATAATAATCCTTACAAGTATCATGTCTAGACAAAGGACACTCTGGATATTGCTTTGACATTTTTATTACTTTAGGGCTAATTCCTTGAGAATGTTTTTCTCCGCCTCAGAAGGTGTCCAGGTAAAATTTTTTTGATACTCTTTTAACGCGAGTTCATATTGTATATCGATAACCTTTTTTCCTTTTGGTGAAATCCGGCCAAGAGCCGCCATGCCAAGCCTCGATCCTTCATCGAACACTTTCTGATCAAGACGACCTTTCTTGTTGAAGGGGAGTATACGGAAATCCATCATCCAGAATACTGGTTTTCGGTCCTTTAATTTTACAGAAATTAAGGCACATCTAACCCTTTTACTGGTATATTGAGGAAAAGCCACACTCGGATCTCGATTCCAAAGTTTCTCATATTTTGTAAAAGGGATTCGAATAATCGAACCTTTTTCTTCAAATATATAAACACGATAGCCGATACCCATTTTTTTATTCCAACGATATCATTTATAGTTCCCTTTGCTTTTCCTCCTTCTTTCTTTTTCTAGTCTATACCATTCTCTTAATTTTTTTAATCCATCTTGTCCGAGTACATCGTCACGATCAAAATAAAAAGTGATTACATTATCTAAAGTATCCTGGAAGGAAAAGGGTTAATGAGGGAAAGTATGCTACCACCAGAGTAACGGCAATTAAAATCAACCAAAATGGCATCAAAGGCTTTATAAGTTCTGACACCGAGACGCCGCTGATCCCTGCTCCGATATAAAGTGTCAGAGCTACTGGGGGCGTTACATGTCCAATTGCCACAGAGCAAACGAGAACAAGTCCGAAATGAACTGGATCAACTCCAAAGCTGTTTGCAACTGGAGCAAGAATCGGTGTTAGGATGATAGTCGCAGCCGCTGGAGTGAGAAATGTTCCGATTACTAGGCAGACCAATATCACATTCAACAGAAACAGGGATTGATAAGGCACATTGCTCAAAAAAAATTCGGAAATAGCATGGGGAATGCGTTCCGCGGTTAGTATCCATCCAAAGGTTTTACAGAAAGCAATTAATAACATTATGCTTCCAACAGTTGTACAGACTTTTAAAATCAAGTTTGGAATATCTCGAAACCGTAGTCCTCGGTAAAAAAGTATGGCTATAATGAGTCCATAGACTACAGCAACCGAGGCCCCTTCAGTTGCCGTAAAGATTCCGGTGAACATCCCACCAACAATTAATATTGGCATTATCAATGCGGGAAAAGCCACAACAAAGGCTTTTGAGAGTTTTGGTAAAGAAAATTTTTCTTTGCTCCTGTATCCTCTTTTAAAACAGATCCAATGGGAGAGCGCCATCAATGACAACCCCACCAGTATACCTGGTATAATACCACCGGCAAACAGCTCTACAATGGAAGTGCCTGAGATCCAGCCATAAAGAATCATATCGATACTCGGTGGGACAATAATGCCAATGATGGAGGAAGTGACAGTAACGACGGTTGAAAATTTCGGATCGTAACCTGCTTTCATCATGGTTGGTATGAGAACAGATCCGATAGCTGCTGTATCTGCTGTGGCAACGCCGGATATGCCTCCGAAAAACATGCTAGCAACGATATTTGCATGGGCAAGTCCACCCGTGACCCCTCCTACAAGTCTTTCAGAAAATGCAACCAGTTTTTCTCCACATCCACCGCGATTCAGAATTTCGCCCATTAAAATAAACAATGGAACTGCCAACAATGGGAATGAATCAAGGCTGGTTGCGGTCCTCTGGGCAATGAGCATCAGGGTGGTTTCACCTGTCCAGAGCAGCACTGAGAGACAACTTAGTGCGAGAGCAAATACCACGGGCACCCTAATAATAATAAAAAAAATAAAAGATCCGAAAAGAAGCAGCGTCATACGGTTTCCCTTTTGGTATTAAAAACCATTAATTCAGAGATCCGGTAAACTGTTTCACAAATATATGAAGCCAACATTAATCCTGAAGCAAAGGGTACGGCGAAATAAACATAACTCATTCGGATTTCCATGGCGGGAGACAATTGAGGGTGCACAAGTACCGTCAACTTGAAGCCATAGAGGACGAGAACCAACAAAATAGCACAAACCAAAAGGTGAGAAAAAATCGATACATAGTATCTCAATGTCTTCGGAAAGCGGTTAAAAACAATGTCTATGTCGTGGAGTTTTTTTGACTCAAGAGCAACAGAAGCTCCAGTTAGTGAAGTCCAAATAAAAGAAAATCTTGCAAGTTCTTCAGGCCAGCTAAAACTAAAATGGAAAATATATCGAGTGAATACTTGAAGAAACACACTGAAGGTCATGATAATTAGAAATGTTCCAGCAAGGCCCCATGCGAAATAAAGCAAAACCTGTTGAATCTTTTCTCCGAAATTTTTCGTCAAAATAATATCCTTAAATGGTTGTGGCAGAAGGAACTGTAGGCTGTTTCAATAGGTGCTCCTTCTGCCGAGTCCAAAAGATTACATTCCTTGAATTTTTTTGATGTGATCCATTCCACCAACTTTTTCAGCGTTGCTTTCATAGACATTTTTTATCTTCTCTCGCCATTTGTCTAAATTGGGCGGGGAATAAATTTTGACACCATAATTTGTTTTGAGATCTTCGAAAAGGCTTTTTTCGGTGTCAACAAAGAGTTTCCGTTCAAATGCCTGTGCAATAGCGGCCGATTCCATTACATCTTTCTGAATATCACTAGAAAGTTTATCCCAAGTAATCTTGGACATCATAAAGTTATGCCAGCTGAACACATAACTAATCCGAGTGTAATGCGGTGAGCTATCAAAGAATTTCATAGATCGGTAGCTTGCACCGGTGCCCTCTCCACCATCAACGACACCCTGTTTAAGGCTTAAATATACATCTCCCCAGGGGATTGGTGTGGCAATGGCTCCCAGGCTGTTCCAAGTGTTTACCAGGATTTTGTTTTCCATGGTTCGGACTTTTTTACCTTTTAGTTCGTCAAGATTACGAATAGGTACACTTGAATACAGATCTCTTGAACCTCCGTAAACATAACCGAGTTTAATTAGCCCCGCTTTTTCCATTCCCTTTACAAGATTTTCTCCAATTTCGCTGTCCATGACCCGAAAGAGGTGATTGGCGTCTTTAAATAAAAAGGGAAGACTGAAAACCTTAAATCCCGGGACAAAACCCGCAGTAAGAGCTGATGTAATTGTAGAAATGTCGACGGATCCTATCTGCAAACCTTCAACCAAATCACGTTCATTGCCAAGCTGTTTTGCAGGAAAAATGTTAACCTTTACGTTTGGCTGCCGTTTCTCAAGTTCCTCTTTAAATTTAAGCGCCATTTTATGATACGGGTGGTCCATCTGAAGCACATGGCCAAACTTCAAAGAAATATCCTTTGCTGTAACAGTGGCAGGATGAATGATAAAAAACATTAATGCTGTAGATAGTAGAATAATCTTCCAAAACGTTAGTTTGTGGTGATCCATTTTTTGTCCCTCCTTTTATATGTGGTTTGTAGTGATTTAATGTTGCCTTGTTAAACAGTTATATGGTTTTTGGCTTTTTAAAATGCTCTCGGCTGCGAAGGGTTAACGAAAGGATAGGAACGTTTTCTACCTTATGATGCCAAAGTTTCTCAGATAATCGATTGATTCGATCAAAGGTTTGCCTTTGAATCCAATATTATAAGAAAGTTTTAATGTCAAATTATAAAAAATCAAACATTCCAAATGGTTATATGACACATTGTGGTATTGACTGATAGGATTAAACGATTGGAGAGAATGGGTATGGTTGATTACAGATATCTTACCAGTATATGGAC
>CALANC010000209.1 GCA_937925895.1 uncultured Desulfobacterales bacterium | reverse complement strand
ACAATATGTTGCCGGGGCAACATATTGTTTTGGACGGATACTTCCGGTTGCATCCTTCACAACCTGAAAAATTGAAAAAAGAGGCGGAAGCAATTCTAAAAACACGGAGAGAAAGTCATCCGTACGGGATGCCCAGTGCAGGATGTTTTTTTAAAAACCCGGCATCCGGGAAAACAGCCGGCGAACTTATTGAGTTGGCCGGATTAAAGGGAATGTCCATCGGCGACGCAGAAATCTCACAAAAGCATGGAAATTTTATCATAAACCGACATAAAGCCAAAGCTTCCGACTTTTTGGCATTGGTGGAACTTGTAGAAGAGACCGTATCAACGATGTTTAGCATAGACTTGGAGAGGGAGGTTAAGATTGTTGGGACGTAACCCGGTGCGGAAAAACTATTACAAAAACAGTGTTTCCAGAAGGCGTGCTATAATTCTACAGCATCTTGTTTTCTGCTCGAAGATTGTATCCCTTGTCGCGATTTTGCAATTGGTGAGTTTTCTTTATATTTTTTGTCACGACTTTTTAACCCAGCATGATTACTTCAGGGCAAAAACCCTGGTTGTCACCGGAGCGAATTTACTCTCTGAAAAAGAGATTTTGACACAGGCACAGATCAAAAACGGGGTAAATATTCTTTCCGTAAATCTTTCCACGGCCAGGAAAAGACTGCTATCGCATTCTTGGATTTCCGAAGCCGAAGTGAGTAGAGAGCTTCCTTCGGAGATCCATATTAGGATAAAGGAGCAAAAACCTCTTGCTGTTTTGAATTTTGGTCGCCAATTTTTAATCAATTCTCATGGAGAAGTGTTTAAGGAATTGACCGGCTCGGACCCCCAAAACTTGCCGGTTGTTGAAGGTCTTGAGTTTCCAGACATAAATGTGGATGGCGAGCCACGCAGCATCCCTTTTAAGGCGGTGATGAACGTTTTAGAACTTGGCCGAAAATCGGACAGTGTTCTTCCATATCGAAGAATCAGAAGAATTCAGGTCGACCGGGAAATGGGCCTTACTATTTACGCTTTTGATCACATCAGGGCAATTAAAATCGGCTACAATGATTATCCGAGAAAGTATGCCAAACTGAAAAATGTTCTTTTGTATTTGAAAAAAAAAGACGAGCTTTTACAAATTGAATCGATTGATCTTAATAATGTCAATCGAATTGTGGTGTCTCCAACAAAAATTAATCCACCTACCGTAGATCAAAAGGAGGTTTAGAATGTCGGGACAGGAAAACATTATTGTCGGCCTCGATGTGGGCACGACCAAGATCTGTGCCGTGGTTGGCGAAGTTTCCGATAATGATATCAATGTCGTGGGTATTGGGACTCATCCTTCGATCGGCCTCCGAAAAGGTGTGGTGGTGAATATTGAATCGACGGTTGAATCGATCCAAAAAGCTGTCGAAGAGGCGGAACTGATGGCGGGCTGTGAGATATCATCGGTTTTTGCCGGAGTAGCCGGGGGTCACATAACCGGCTTCAACAGTCGCGGTGTTGTAGCGATAAAGGGACCAGAGGTAACAAAGAGTGACGTAGAGCGCGTTATTGATGCTGCCCGCGCTGTGGCGATTCCTATGGACCGAGAGGTTATCCATGTCATCCCCCAGGAATTTATCGTCGACGATCAGGATGGAATTCAGAACCCGGTAGGAATGTCCGGGGTCAGGCTAGAGGCCAAAATTCATATTGTGACAGGGGCAGTAACCTCCGCTCATAACATCGTAAAATGTGCTAACCGGTCGGGACTTGATGTCTGTGATATTGTCCTGGAACCCCTGGCATCGGGTGAAGCCGTGCTGACAGAGGAAGAAAAAGATTTGGGATCGGCACTTCTGGATCTTGGCGGAGGAACGAGTGACCTGGCCATTTTTTCAGGAAAAAACATCAAGCATACATTTGTTTTGTCTCTTGGCGGAAATAACTTAACGAACGATATAGCCATCGGCTTACGTGCCTCGCTGACCGAAGCTGAAAAGATTAAAAAAAAATATGGCGCATGCATCGCTAGAAATATCAGTTCCGAAGAAACCATTGAAGTGCCAGGCATGGGAGGACGGAAACCCAGAAAACTTCCAAGGCAAATACTTGGAGAAATACTAGAGCCCCGCATGGAAGAAATTTTTACGCTCATAAAAAGGGAAATCTACAGGGCACAAATGGAGAAGGTCATTACCTCAGGGGTGGTTTTAACCGGTGGATCGTCTTTATTGGACGGCGGAGTTGAAATTGCGGAATCGATTTTTAATCTGCCGACACGGTTAGGTAAACCAAGAGGAATCGGTGGTCTAATCGATGTGGTCAACAATCCCATGTATGCCACAGGTGTTGGGCTTGTACTGTATGGAGCCAGAAATCAACCTCAAAAAAAGTTCAGGATTCGTGACACAAACATTTTTAACCGTGTCATGACCCGAATGAAAAGGTGGTTCAAAGATGTAATGTGAGTTGAGAGTAGATTCAACCGGGATCGGGAAGCAGCTTATAGGCTTTGGGAAAAGGCATAAATTTTTTATAGGAGGTGGGGGAAATGATGTTTACATTAGTAGAAAGTGAAAAATCTGCAAAAATTAAAGTTATCGGGGTTGGGGGAGCTGGAGGAAATGCGATTAACAACATGATCGACACCAATCTCCAGGGTGTAAAATTCATTGCAGCCAACACTGACGCCCAGGCTCTTGAGATTTCAAAAGCGTCAGTGAAGCTCCAAATAGGAGAAAAGCTCACAGAGGGCCTTGGAGCCGGAGCAAATCCTCAAATTGGTCGGGAAGCGGCGGTAGAAAATTCAGAAGCCATAAAAAGTGCACTCGAGGGCAGTCATATGGTTTTCATCACCGCAGGATTTGGAGGAGGCACCGGTACCGGAGCCGCACCGGTTATAGCAGAAATCTGCAAAGAGATTGATGCGCTTACAGTTGCAGTGGTGACCAAGCCTTTTTCCTTTGAAGGTATGAAAAGAACCATGCTGGCAGAGGAAGGTATTCAAGAGCTCAGAAAAGTGGCCGATACGGTCATCATCATCCCTAATGACAGGTTGAGGGGACTTGCATCTAAAAATGCTAAAATGATCGATATGTTTAAAAAGGCGGATGAAGTTCTGCTCCATTCAGTCAAGGGGATTACGGATTTAATTACCATGCCCGGCTTGGTCAACTTAGACTTTGCTGATGTTAAAACGACCATGTCAAGAGCCGGCATGGCGATCATGGGTATAGGCATCGCCAGCGGCGACAACAGGGCAATAGAAGCTGCGGAGCGCGCCATATCCCATCCTCTCTTGGAAGATGTTTCCATTTCCGGCGCCAAAGGTGTTTTGATGAATTTAACGAGCAACAGCAATTTGACAATGGAAGAGATGACAGAAGCTTCTGAACGGATATACAGTGAAGTGGGAGAAGATGCCGAAATTATCTGGGGAGCTGTCATCGATGACAATATAGAGGAGGAGATGAGAGTTACCGTGATTGCAACCGGAATCAACGCAGGGGCGGATTCCATAGAGCAGAATCAATTCCGGGGCAAGGTCAGGGATATTACACCTGCTGACTTAAAAGAGGCGGTGGACTATGATGAGCCCACGTTTATCCGCAGGAGGAAAGTGGTCGGGGAATCCAGCGATGCCTCATACGGAGCATACAAAGGCATCGTCATTGACAATAATGACCTCACCGATCTTGATGTGCCCACATTTTTACGTAGAAAAGCGGACTAGATATTGACTATTGGCTGCTAAAGACCAATTATCTATATATCAATGATCTATCATTGCTAGCCAACCATCAATGGTCAATAATCAATGGTATGGAAACCCGTAACAAAACATAAAAAATTTATTAAATCAGAAATCGGTACAGTTCGAAAACAATGGAAAGGACGTATAAAGGTTTCACTGATTTACCCCAACACTTACCATGTCGGTATGTCCAATCTCGGTTTTCAGGTTGTTTATGATCTGCTCAACAAGATTGAACACGTCGTATGTGAAAGAGCCTTCCTTCCTGAAAATACCGCTCCTACGGCCAATCGAATAACAACGGTAGAATCCGGAAATCCCATTTCAAATTTTGACATCGTTGCATTTTCTGTTTCATTTGAAAATGATTATCCCAACATTCTGACCATTTTTGAAAAGGCGGGACTCCCTTTAAAATCAAGTGACAGAGGAAACCCCCACCCTCTGGTTGTTGCAGGGGGGATCGCCTTTTTCTCCAACCCGGAACCGATGTCATCTTTTATAGATTGTTTTCTTCTCGGGGAGGCTGAATCCATACTTCCCCAGTTTTTTGAAATGGTTGTGCCTGAATTTTTAAGCCAGAACAAAACATCCTTTTTATTAACGATTGCCCAAAACCTTCCAGGGGCTTATGTTCCGGCATTTTACAAACCAGCATACAATTTGGATGGAACCCTTCGTTCATTTGAACCGACCCATGATGTGCCGGCTAAAGTCGAGCGCAGGTACACGAAAGATCTTTCCACCCATCCCGCATGCAGTGCCATATTAACTAGTGACACCATTTTTAACAGTGCATTTTTAATCGAAGTCAGCAGAGGTTGCACCCATGGGTGCCGGTTCTGTAGCACAGGATTTATATATAGACCTCCGAGATTTAGACCCTTTTCGCTCCTTGAAAAATGTATTCAGGAAGGTGCCTCCATGACAGACGAAGTCGGGCTTATCGGCGCTTCAGTTTCTGATTTACCCGATATTAATAGACTTTGTGATCGAGCACTTGAAAACAATATAAGAATAGCTTTTAGTTCTCTGAGAGCAGATTTGCTTTCACCCGAACTCATTTCAATACTTAAAAAAAACAAAGTAAAAACCGCAACCATCGCACCGGATGCCGGTTCCGAACGTATGCGCAAAGTAATCAACAAGGGAATTGTTGAGGAAGATATCCTCGAAGCAACCGAGAGTCTGGTGGCGGGTGGAATACCAAATTTAAAACTATATTTTATGATCGGGCTTCCCACCGAAACCACTGATGATGTTGATGCCATTATTGCCTTGTGTAAACAGGTAAAGCATAGGTTCCTTAAATCGAGCCGGGCGAGAAAGCGTATGGGAGAAATAACGGTTAGTTTGAGCAGTTTTGTTCCCAAACCCTTTACTCCGCTGCAATGGTGTGCGATGGAACCTGAGGGCGTACTAAAACGCAAACTTCAACATGTGACTCGTACAATTCGTCGTTATCGACTTCATCACATGGAGGTGATATATGAGGCTCCCAAATGGGCAGTCTGGCAAGGAATCCTTGCCAGAGGCGACCGGCGCATCGGCGCTGTGCTGCTGAAAG
>CALANC010000208.1 GCA_937925895.1 uncultured Desulfobacterales bacterium | reverse complement strand
CAGAATCTCTAAAATCTCTGTAGGATACCCAGTCATCCCCCGGTGGTGCCGTCTCCGGACACAGCAGAAGGTATTTGCATAAAACAACACTAATTTCCAGGGACGGTTGTTTGCCTGTGGGATCAACAATACTTTTTTTGGAAATCGTATACAATCTGCCGAAAAACGGAATAACTAGCTTGTCTTTTTCAGCACGTATGCCCAGTTTTGTTTCTAATGATTTGAATTCTAATCCGGCAACCTGATCAAGGTAATTTTTATACGTTTCTTTAAATACCGGTGACATGACACTCATGTTTAAATTCCCCCTTAATAACATATTATATAGAGATACAATGATATATACAATATATGATTATGTTCAATAGGGGAATTTAAGTGTAAAAAAAATTATTTAACCGCCTTGTCTTATACCTTCTTCTCTCTTGACTGATAAATGCCTTTATACTTATATAGAGCCTAAATGTTATTGCTTTTTTCCACACAATCAGCGGGGTGACCATGACGGTAAAGATAGGGATTATCGGCGGTTCAGGGCTGGATGACCCGGAAATACTTGGTGATACAGAGAACATATCTGTTGACACGCCGTATGGAAAGCCTTCTTCAGCACTTTCAGTGGGAAAGATCAACGGCGTTGATGTTATCCTCCTCGCAAGGCACGGGAACGCCCATCAGTTGAGTCCGACCCAGGTCAACTACAGAGCAAATATATATGCTTTGAAGGACCGGGGCGTGACTCATATTATTGCAACCACTGCTTGCGGAAGTCTTAGGAGGGAAATAGAAAGAGGGCACTTTGTAATTGTGGATCAATTCATTGATTTTACAAAGCACAGAAAAATTACCTTTCACGATTCATTTGAGAACGGAGCGGTGCATACCCCAATGGCAGAGCCTTTTAATATCGAATTGAGAAATGCGCTTGATGATGCAGCCAAAGAACTGGGCTATAAAAGTCACTTTGGCGGGACGGTGATAACCATCGAGGGACCGAGGTTTTCAACCAAAGCAGAGTCAAAAATGTTTAGAATGTGGGGAGGAGATGTCATTAACATGTCGATTGCTCCTGAGGCGGCACTGGCCAATGAAGCCAAAATACCCTATGCTGCGGTTGCTATGGCAACCGATTACGACTGCTGGAAGGAAGATGAAGCACCGGTTTCATGGGAAGAAATTCTGCAGGTTTTCAACCAGAATGCCAATCGAGTAAAAAAACTTATAATTCACGTTGTTTCAGGTATTAAGAAAGGTGGTAGATATGAACCTGAGAGATAAGATAAGGACTGTGCCGGACTGGCCGATTGACGGTGTAATGTTCAGAGATATTACGACGCTCTTACTCGATCCTGAAGCCTTTAGAGAAACGTGTAATATCCTCTATGAACGTTATAAGAAGATGGAGATAGACAAGGTGGTAGCAATTGATGCCAGAGGGTTCATTTTTGGTGCGGTGCTGGCCTATAAGCTCGATGTGGGGCTTGTGCCTGTGAGAAAAGCGGGAAAGTTGCCCTACAAAACCATTAGAGAGTCATACACTTTAGAATACGGCGAGAATACGGTAGAGATGCATATAGATGCCATCGAAAAAAACGAAAAAATTTTGGTGGTGGACGACTTGATAGCCACGGGAGGCACGATCTCTGCAGCGACAAAGCTGGTGGAAAAACTGGGGGGTGTCGTTGTTGAGTGTGTCTTTTTAGTTGAGCTTCCCGATCTTAAGGGAAGAGAGAAGATAAAAAATTATAACATATTTACTTTAATGGAGTTTGAGGGGGAATAACCAAGAACCATTATTTGAGATAGTTCCCGATAATTGGTTGGAGTTTTTTCTTTATACTATCTGGAATCAAGTCATCTCTGGTGATAATCGCATTTTCTAACGCTTTTCTACACTTGCAAGTTCTTTTTTCCGGGATTTTCTGAACCGCATTTTTTATTATTTTTTTGGCATTTGCAGAATTTCTTTTAAGATTTTTAAAAACCATCTCTATATCAACTTCGGTGTGATCTTCATGCCAACAATCATAATCGGTAACCAAAGCGATCGTGCTGTAGCAAATTTCTGCTTCTCTTGCTAACTTTGCCTCGGGCAAATTGGTCATGCCTATGATATCCAAGCCGAATGTTCTATAAAATTCCGATTCCGCTCTACTGGAAAAATGTGGTCCTTCTATGCAGATATAGGTGCCGCCGTTCACCACTTCGATTTCCAATTCCTTGCAAACATTGTAAACGATGTTTCTCAATGAGGGGCAGACCGGATCGGCAAAATTGACATGGACAACAATGCCATTACCAAAAAAAGTCGACGCTCTATTTTTTGTTCTATCGAAAAACTGATCAGGCAGAACGATGTTTAATGGCTTTATGTTTTCTTTTAAGCTTCCTACGGCGCTCACCGATAGGATGAGATCAACGCCTATTTTTTTAAAAGCAAATACATTTGCTTTAAAATTGATCTCAGATGGCAACAATACATGTCCTTCTCCATGTCTTGGCAAAAATGCCACGTTTACACCCATTAATTCTCCTACAATAATAGGTGAAGAAGGGGCACCGAAAGGTGTGGTAACTTCAATTTCCTCCCGGTTAGTCAGACCTTCAATTTCATCAACTCCTGTTCCACCGATGATACCACATCTAACGTCTAGCATAATTAGATCCTCAACTGCTCAATTACTTGCTTGATGTTCATATTATTTTTCGTTCAGCACTTCACGTACTTTATATAATAGGGTCTCAAGAGAAAAAGGCTTTTCGATGAAATTTGCTCCCGGCTTCAGATCCCAGTAACCGTGTTGCTGAAAAACCTTACCTGCCATTTTTCGAAGCAAATGATCGTCTTCCACAATTTATACGGTTTCAAAACCGTGGATCACATTTTATAGGCCCGGCTCTTTTTCAACTAAATCCGATTCGTCTTTTACTGCAGGCAGGCAGATTTTGAAGGTTTTTCCTTTTTCTGGCTCGGTATGGATTTGGACGAAGCCGCCATTTTGCGCCACGATACCGTACACCGTAGACATGCTCAATCCTATGCTATTGTTGATTTCTTTCCCGATACCGGTATGACTTACTGAAAGCATCACATAAAGACCGGATTGTTTGACAATGGATCGATCGTAAAGTTCGTTTGGTCCAAACTCCACATTAGACGTCTCAATAGTTAACGTACCTCCTTGTGGCATGGCGTCCCTGGCATTTACTGCCAGGTTGATAATTATTTGCTCAACATGTCCCGGGTCTATTTCAACGGACGGAAGTTCCGGTTCGTAAATCGTATGCAGCTCAATGTTCTCTTCAATTAGGCGAACAAGCATTTTCTCAACGTTTGTCAGTATTTCATTGAGATCTAATATCTCCGGCTGGATCAACTGCTTTTGCCTGAAGGCCAGAAGTTGTCGGGTCAAAGCCGCTGCTTTTTCTCCGGCTATTTTAATATCTTCTATCGTCTGACGCAAGGGATCGTCATTGTCCGTTTCCATCAAGGCCAGCTGAGCATTACCGATTATAGCTGTCAGAAGGTTGTTGAAATCATGAGCAACGCCACCAACCAGAGTTCCCAGGGTCTCCATCTTTTGGGATTGCCATAATTGTTTCTCCAGCACTTTAATTTCATTTTCTAACGCTGTAACTCTATGCTCAAGCTCTTTATAAGTTGGATTTGCGGCCATTAAAACGCTCCAATTGTTCTTACCGAAAAGGCGGGCCAAGAATTTATCTATGTGCCTGTGAAGAATGGAGTTCTCGTGGGGAAAAAGCCGAAATACTTACTTCTTCAGTTCTTCAGGCTTTTTACCGAGGTCCGTCGAAGCCCAGTTGATAATAAATAGGATGGTATATCTATCGTATTTTGCTTCCCCAATCCCTTCGGGAATCTCATCTACCAGAATTTCAGAGCTTTGGTCAAACGCATACATTTTTAGCTCGGCCCGTCCTCGGTTACGTCTGTTTCTGTAAATTACGATCGCTGGAATGGGGATACCGAGGATGGTGAATTCGGGCGTGCCAATTAGCGTCTCCGATTGATCAACGGCGAGCACTTTTGCCAGGACTTTTAGCCTGAAATCAATCTCTTTTTCATCATTGACGATCTGGATGCCGTTTTTTATCAGCCAAATGCAAATAAACTCTTT
>CALANC010000207.1 GCA_937925895.1 uncultured Desulfobacterales bacterium | reverse complement strand
TTTTTAACCTGATTTTTGTGCTATAGATTATAACCTATGATAACCCTCGAACTCAAAAAAGTTTTACAAAATTTTGCCCAAGAATCCGGTCGAATTACGATATTGACAGGGGCAGGGATATCTGCCGAAAGCGGCATACCCACCTTTCGAGGCCCTGAGGGGTATTGGACGATGGGATCAAAGGAATACCGGCCACAGGAGATGGCGACTTACAGAATGTTCATAAAAACGCCCGATGAGGTTTGGAAGTGGTATTTATATCGGATAAGCATTTGTGGGGAAGCAAAACCGAATCCGGGTCACATTGCCCTGGTTGAAATGGAAAACCTGTTTAAAAATCGCTTCACACTCATTACGCAGAATGTTGATAATTTACACCTCCGGGCCGGAAACAGCTTGACAAACACGTTTCAAATCCACGGCAATATATTTTTCAAGCGATGTGTAAATGAGTGTTCTTTAAAAGTCTATCCCATACCACCAAATTTGATGGGCAAAAGAGAAAAGAGCCGGGCACTGACGGACACGGAGCGCAGATCCCTCCAGTGCCCGGAATGTGGGGGCCCTACGCGTCCCCATGTTCTCTGGTTTGATGAAATTTATGACGAACACTATTATCGATTTAACAGTTCCCTAAAGGTCGCAAAGGAGACCGAACTATTGATCGTCGTCGGGACTTCCGGTACCACCAACCTTCCGGCTCAAATCGCTTGGGAAGTAAAACAATACGGTGGAATCATCGTCGATGTCAATGTCGAAAACAACCCATTTTCAAATCTTGCCTTAACGAGCAAACAGGGGGACTTCATCAAGGGACCAAGCAGTCGGATTTTGCCACATATATCGCAAATATTTAAAATGTGAATATGACGACAATTTTCATATTCCCTATAGAGACCTTTGAAAAACCCCCTCTTTTGCTCAATCTCGGTGTCAGGCTCAAATTTTAATCCGCGGAATACTCAATGTATGCCTGTGGTTAAAATTTCCGCCTTCCTTGACCTTGAACATAATTGAACATTTTTCAAAGGTCTCTAATAGCAATAATTCTTGACAAAAAAATTAATCTTTTATATTCTTTAATGTCATTATACGTTCATTGTTATATCGTTAAATCACACCAACCGCGGATCTTTTAAAAAGGAGATTTGAAGATGCAAAGTATGCGAAAACACAAGTTCAAGTTCAAGATAATGACAATCTTCGCGCTACTACTTTTTTCATCGAATGCATTTTCAGCCGGCTTGTCAACAAACAGGGTCATCCCCAAAGGTAAGGTTACCTTATATCAGGGGAGCCAGAAAATAGGGCAGTTTACATCCGAAGCACCACTTCCTGAAGACACATTGATTTCCGTCCAAGGTGAGTGTGGTGTAAAAATGAAAAACATGTTTCTGGTTGCCGCAGACAAAAGTCTGTTTTCCATTACAACTGCTGCCGATTCACGCAAATTGACCATTAAACAAGGAGCTGTCTATTTCGCTCTCTCTTCCATGCCGTATACGCTGGTATTCCAAACACCGGATGGGGCGATAACCACCCATGAGATTTTGATTAACGCATCTGCAGATGCTGGATTGTTGAAAGGTTATGTGTCAGTTCAAGACGGCGCCACCAAAATCGGCGTATTCGAAGGCGGATCCCTGGTGTTGATGGCCAGCGATGGAAAAGTAATGAGGATTAAATCAGGGCAAGAGCTCAATTTGGCTCAGGTGGATATAATCCCGGAAACGACTGAGGAACCAGCAACGACCGAGGAACCGGCTCCTCCCGAATTTCCTCCTACAGAAGGTATATCACCCATTACTATTGGCGCTGCTGTCGTAGTACTTGGAGGTGCTGCTGCCCTCATCGCTGGTGGTGGTGGTGGCGGCGGGGGTGGACAAGCGGCCAGTCCGGCTTCACCATAAATCAGTGAAACTTTGCTAACCTTAGAAGATTAAGTTGCTATTTAATAAGGGAAACATTGCGGTGGCTCACAGAAATTGTGATCCGCCGCTTTCATTTTAACTACATGCAAAAAATAATATCAATTATCCGGTTTCTGGCGATTGCAACAATCACCGTAACAAGCATAACAGGCTTTTTATTGGGTTGTAGTAAAAACAAATCCGTAGTCGGTCAGTATGCCGCCGCACCCGGTAAAGGTGATGAAATAACCCGCCTAAACGAACAATTGTTTGCTACCGCAAAGATGAACGTAGATCCAAGCGACTATTTGTTAGGAGCCGGAGACCTGCTGCAAATCACCGTGTTTGAAGCCGAGAATCTCAACACAACCGTACGGGTCAGCTCACGAGGATATGTCACCTTATCGCTGCTGGGCCAAATAGAAATAAAAGGACTAACCGCTCGTGAAGCCGAGGTAAAAATCGAAGAGCTCTATCGGAAGCAATTCATCAAAGATCCGCACGTCAGCGTCTTTGTTAAAGAGCATGTAAGCCAACGGGTTACACTTGTGGGGCAGTTTGAAAAACCGGGGGCATATGACTATTTGTCCAAACAACGATTGCTGGACGTAATGGCACTTGCCGGAGGTCTGTCGGATAAGGCAGGGCGTACGATTCAAATCCGGCGGAGTAACAGTAAACCCGGTGAACCGAACGTATTTGTCGTTGACCTGGATCAACTCATCAAAGAGGGCCGATCGGAACTCAACATTGAAATTATCGGCGGGGATACCATATTTGTACCCGAGGCCGGCAATTTTTTTGTTGATGGTGCCGTTCGACGTCCCGGATCTTACCCACTCAGGAATAAATTGCTTCTAAGAGAAGCTTTAGTGGTCGCCGGTGGAGTTGCGCCATATAGTAAAGAATCCCTTGCACTCATTCGGCTTGACAAGGACAAAGGACGCATAATCATTAAACTAAACCTGAACGATCCGGAACATCAAGAGATGGAAGTACAAGACAGAGATGTTATCATAGTGGAAATCAGCACCTGGGGCAAGTTAGTCCATGGAGCCGGCATCAACATCGGAATCCCCGGTTTGGGTGTGGGTTATCACAATCCGGAAAGATAACCATTAATACCAGTCAATAATCCAACCTTCTAATCCTAAACGAATCTCCATAAACCTCCAGCTCCATAGTAATCCCGCTGCTGCTCTGCCGCCATTTTCCGCCTTCTTGGGCAAGCCTAACCCTTACCTGAACCGTCGCCTCGATCCTAATCAGTCCAATGTTTTCCTGAATTGCATATCGCTTAAGATCAATCCTATAATTAAGCGCGTCGATTAACTCGAAATTGCGCCGATATTTTGGAATCAAAGAACTAAACGGCTGTCCCTTTTCAAGGGCATCAGGCGTAAAAAAAGCGACAAAGTTATCTATTTTTTTACTTTCATAAGCATTGCTGTAATCGACTAAAAAGGCTCGCAAGCGAGAAGGCAAATCTTCAAATGAAGGAAAAGGTGATTCCTGACGAACAGGAGAAGAGGCATTCCCGGGAGGAGCGGCTTTTTGTACGGAAGCGCTTGAAGCAATCTTAACGGCCCCACGTTCAATTGAACCCAACCGTTTTATCCTAAAGGAATCGCCATGAGAGGCAAGCTCCATTAAAATCCCACCGGTACTCTGTCTCCACTTGTCTGTCTCATTGACCAATCGGGTCCTGGCATAAAAGATCCCCTCCACTCTAACAAGTCCGGAATCTTTCTGAACCGAATAGTTGTGAAGATCAATTTTATAATTCAGCGAATCGATGATTTCAAAATTGCGGCGATATTTTGGCAACTGAGAACGAAAGGGTTTCCCATCCTCAACGGCATCAGATGTAAAAAAGGTGGTGAATTTATCAAGTTTCTTATTCTCGTAAGCCCGGCTATAGTCTGCTAAAAATGTTTGCAAGCGGAACTTTAAATCCATTTGGCCGCTACTGGTTTTTAGAGCCTTCTTCACCGGCGCTTTCATTTTCTCAGAAGTGCCCGTCTTGGCAGCCAACGGCTTAATGCTGCTTTTGGGCTTTTTGATCTTAACCGCTTGTTTGTCCTTTACTGAACCTGTTAATGGCTTTTTTACGACCTCAGAAGATTTAGAAGCAACCTTCACTGTTGATGTCTTTTGTTTGGTTTCATACTTTTTGGATGTCTTGGAAGCTATTGGTCTGGTTTGTGGTTTCTCGGGTAGTTTGGATTGCTTTTGCATCTTATCCGGCTCTTTTTCGGAAGCCGGTATTTCGGCGGCAGGTTTTGATTCGTCGCTTTTCAATTCCTGTTCACCAGCCTCATCCTTTATATCGATATCGTCAGGGGTTCGATCCGACGACAATCTGTCCAAAGACTTCATCTCTTCCGAAACCATGTCCTTAAGCAATCCGGATTCCATTTCTGTTTCCGGAGTGGTGCCGGATGATAACATTTCATCTACTTTTTTCCCGGGTTGAACATCAGGAGCGTTCTGAGTAGGAGGAACAATGATGCCATCGTTTTTTTTCGAATCCAACTGCTTCGAATAAGGCACTTGATTTTGTTTCAGAGTTGCAGCACCAGGTCTTGTAGTTTTTCCCTTTTCTGCGTTATAATAAACATACCCGACGATACCTCCGATCAATACGATCACGGCGACAGCTAAGACAAATGGGCTAAAGGGTTTTTTTTCGGGCTCGAATGTCGGTGCTTCCCGATATAAGCCCCGAGTAAGGCGTATGGGAGCGTCTTCATCGTCTGAACTTTCGGCATCTTTCTCTGAAATCTCTACTTTTTCATGCCCATCTTTCCCATCTTCTTTAAAGGCATTAATATCTGGTCCGGAATCCCACTCTGATAGCCGCAATTCTTTTTTGCACTCTTTTATGACATCTGTAGATATGATTTCAACTTCCTTAACAAAACCACTCAACAAGGCATGATCGCAGATGATATTGATCAGTCGAGGATAGCCGCCGGAAAAGGCAAATATTTCTCGAATCGCACCAGCATCGAAAACGAGTGCCTTTGTTCCTGCAATCCGCAGTCTGTATTTTATGTATGTCTCTGTTTCAGTCTCGGTTAGCGACTCAATGTTGTAGTTTATGGTAATCCGCTGCCTCAGTGCCCTATTTTTTCTTTCCTGTAAAATATCGACGAATTCATTCT
>CALANC010000206.1 GCA_937925895.1 uncultured Desulfobacterales bacterium | reverse complement strand
AGTCTCCCCTTGCCGCCGTATTCTTCGCTTCTCAGTTTTTGCATGACTTCATATTCGGTTTTGTCTGGGTAAATACCCCGAATATTGACTAAATTGATAGCTTCGTCTTCTGTGTAGCCAAAAAGTTTTTCTGCCGCTTTATTGAAAATAAGGATTTTCCCTTTCTTATCCGCAGCAATGACGCAGTCTACAGAATTTCGGATAAGGTTCCGTAAAAAAGCATTGGTCCACTGAAGTTTTTCTTCAATTCCACCCCGAGTGGGGATATCAAAATCCATACTGACAAAGGCTTCGATGTCATCTCCGGAAAGAATCGGGTACGCATAGTAACACGGCATCTTGTTTAGATCCAAAGATTCTTCCGGCTTGGGCATTAAAATAGGCTTTCCTTTCCCCATCGATGCTTCTACGGCACAGTTTTCACACGGAGAAGTGCGATCGTAAAACACATTATAGCAGTATTTCCCACTAATTTCAGAATGCTTCATGCCATCCGTTTCACGGTTGGCGGCGAGGATTTTGAATTTTGGGGAAACAATAATGAGTCGTCTTTTGAACGCATCAATTGCTTTAATTAAATATCTTTTTTCAATTTTTGAGCGCATATCATCAACCTAGTTTCAATACCACAAAGTAACAAACAGTCAACCATAACCTCGATTGGAAGTCAACCACCTATGTTTATGTGAACGATCACAATTTTCTCATTTTCGACAGGTTGTACATTTACATCGATGTTAAAACAGGTGAACAGAGTTTCGGTTGCATCGGTAGGTGCCATGACAAGAAAATAAGGGTTGGGTCTCGTGGATATGTAATGAAGCTGATGGTTAAGAGAGAACTGGCTAATAAAATACGAGAGGTGTTGGATCAAGATTGAAAATTTTCCTGTCCGAAGACTATTCACCGGCTGGTGATAGCTTCAATTTGTTCTGATGCCACAAAACCCTTCAATGCCAAAGACAAGTAAAACGTACCTCAGATACCAACACATTTGTTATCACAACAGGATTATTTCTGTTACACACCATATATTGTATAAGCGCCAACCCTAATTTTAATGATAAAAATTCATGATTACTCCCTTCAGGGTTTACAAATCAGAGCTCGAAATATTTAAGATTTAGGTTTGTAATCAATATCACGAAGCCTTTGATAACTGCCTCCAAGATTATTAGGAGATTCAAAACTGTACTAAAATAGTTTGTAAATAAGGGCAAATCCGTTTGATAGGTTTTGCCCTTTTCGATTTTATGGTATTTGCATGTTGGAAGATTTGGCTTCAGGTTATGTTTATGATAAGAAAACATGTTCACAAACCTGTTACCCCAAACATCAGAGAAAAATTTGAGCGCATAGGTTATTTTAACATCTCTAAACTAAAGATCGACGTATCAAAAGGAATCAAAAATCATGACTTACAATTCACTCATTTTTGAAATAGATAATGGCGTTGGACTGATCCGCCTCAACCGTCCTAACGATGGTAATGCAATTATTCCAGAAATGACGCGCGAACTTTTGGATGTCGCCATCAGATGTGACGAAGACCAAGAAGTCCGATCGGTTGTACTGACCGGTAACGGCAATATGTTCTGCGTTGGAGGCGATCTGAAGGCTTTTGCCGCCCAGGCTGATGGGGTCTCTCGCTATATCACAGAGATCACTCATACCTTTCACACAGCGATATCCCGATTTAACTGGATGGACGCACCAGTGATTGGTGCCATAAACGGAACAGCCGCAGGCGGAGGGTTCAGCCTAGCATTAACCACGGATATCGCCATTGCAGCAGAATCGGCAAAATTCACCATGGCCTACACCAAGGCAGGCTTAGTTCCAGACGGTAGTTCAAGCTATTTCCTAGCACGTATAGTGGGGCTACGCCGTGCCAAGGAGATGGCATTGTTAAACACGATCTTGTCGGCAGAACAAGCCATGGAGTGGGGGCTCATTAATCGAGTGGTCGCTGATGATCAAGTACTATCTACCGCCCTTGAAATAGCGAACAAATTGGCAAAAGGACCAACCCGATCCTTTGGTGAGACCAAGCGTTTGATCCTCACCGGCGCAACCGAAAGCCTTGAATCCCAGATGGAAAGGGAATCTCGCATAATTGCGGCAGTGTCAGGTAGTGCAGATGGGCGTGAAGGGATAGCCGCCTTTGTCGCTAAACGTACACCAGAGTTTCAGGGAAAATAATCTTCGTTTGATATTTACAGTTCGAATTTGATATCTGTCAATTTGATGGATTTCATTTCATGCAAGCTATAAAAGGTTTTGACAGACTCGGCTTTTATCACCTAATCTCAATATATCAAAAGTTTGAAGGCTGAAAGCCGGACCACAATATATTGCATCTACTTTACTTTTTCCGAATTAGGAAAATTGATCGAATCCCACACTGTTTTTTTGATATGACTACTGAATACTATTAAAGAAGTGTGCACTCCTTCACCATTCAAGAATCATGCAAGTATTATGAAACCACAAACCTTGCCATACAGATCCGTCTCCGACATTGTTCGCTTAACATTTCGTTATTGCACGTTTAAATACGTATTTCCCATTTTTTTTAAAAAAAACAAATAATTAGCTTGCTTTCTTTCTAAATATAGATTATTATATTTTTAATCAATTAAGTCCTGTTTAATCTGTGGGACGGTTTCTTTCTGAAGGTACAATCCATTTGTCAAAGTAGCACCCTCCAGTTTGCGACGTTGAAAATTTTTTGAAAGGAGGATGTTATCATGACTAATGGAACTGTTAAGTGGTTTAATGACC
>CALANC010000205.1 GCA_937925895.1 uncultured Desulfobacterales bacterium | reverse complement strand
CGAGCATCTTTTGTTTTCATGCTCAATTCATAACATAATTACTAGATAATTGCAAACTATTTATTGCACTGAGTAATAATGGTATCTCTTAGTACTATTCAGGTTTTTTTATTGTTTGTGAGCAGATGAAAAACAGTTTTTATTTTGACCCACAGATCAAAAGAAAAGATAGGAGTAACCGTAAAAGATGAGTTAAAAGGGAAGGCAGAATTAAAGGGATTATAGGATGTACCCTAAATTTTCATACTTCCCTGGGTATATCCCTCCAGATCTATTGTAACGTATAAAAATCCGATTTTCCGGAATTCCCTGATAATGATGCGCCTGTTTTTAGGATTAAGTATCTTTTCAATCTCTTCTAAGTTGATTTCGATCCGCGCCATTTTGTCATGCAACCTTACCCGACAACTCGTGAATCCGAGATCTAAAATGATCCGTTCAGCCCTTGCAACCATTTTAAGATTCTTTTCTGTTATCGGTTTTCCATAAGGAATTCTGGTCGCAAAACAAGCCATTGAAGGTTTGTTCCACGTTTTCAGGTTCATCTCCTTTGAGAGAACACGGATGTCGGCTTTCGTGAGCTCAGCATCGATGAGTGGTGCCTTTATCCCCCATTCCTTTGCTGCGATAAATCCGGGACGATAATCGTCAAGATCGTCGACGGTCGCACCGTGGGCGATATGTTCAATACCCTTTTCTTTAGCGATGGACGTCATATCTTCAAACAGCATCTTTTTGCAGAGATAGCAACGGTCCGGCGGGTTGGCTCTAAATTCAGCTTGGTCCATTTCTTTTGAGGAAACAATTAAATGTTCGACACCCAAATTTTTTGCGATTTCAATGGCTTCTTTTTTTTCCCACAAAGGATGTAGCAGTGAGTCTGCGGTTATGGCAACAACCTTTTCTTTGAGAGTTTCATGTGCCACAGCCAGTAAAAATGTGCTGTCAACACCTCCTGAAAATGCTACCACCAGTGAGTCAAATTGCTCCAATAGGGAAACCACAAGGTTTCTTTTTGCTTTTAAACGACCTTCGATCAATTTTGTTCTCCTTTGTTTCTTATAAAAAAATGTTTACAAAACGTGTAGATTCCTATATATGACATGTCTTATATATAAAATAATATATACCCAAAATTATTAACAATTTCAAAGAGGTTTTTATGGGGAAGAACAGTTTGCTCAAGTCGACGACAAAGAAGGAAGCAGCAGCAAAAAATCCGGATGAGGAATTGGAAGCTCAGAACACCGAGACCGCGAAAAAGGCCAAAACACCCGCAAAAACCAAAACTGCGGTGAAGGCCAAAAAGACCGCGAAAGCCAAAGCCGCCCCAAAAAAAACAGCCGCTAAAAAAGCAGCAGCGAAAGCCAAAAAGACCGTAAAAGCTAAAGCTGCCCCAAAAAAGACAGCCCCAAAAAAAGCTGCGGCGACGCCCAAAACATCGGTTAAGACGGTTGCTCCTGCTAAAAAGAAAAGGATTTCAGTAAAGGAGCTGTTGCAGAAAAAATTTGCTGTCTGGGAACCCGATGAGCTATTCACAGTCAGCCCTGATAAAGATTATTTAGAAAATTATACAGCCCCGCCTTTTGCAACAGGTTCAGAAGATGAAGTAAAACAGATAAAAGAACTTCTGTTGAAAAGGTTTGACCGAGAAGAAACTCAGGCACTAGCCGAAGAGATGCCCGTAGATGAGGCTGGTGTTGAAGAGGAATCTGAACCGGAGGTGTCTGTAACCTATGGTCCACCCTATGATAGCGACACGGAAGTCTCTGATCCCATGGGAAAGGCTACCATCTTTTTAGTTGCTGTTTTTGTTGTTTTGGTTTCACTGGTCATCGGGGCCAGCATGATTAACAATAATACCTATTATATTGATGCCAAAGAGGGTGCACTTGAAATCTGGCAGGGGAGTTTCTCTCCCATGGGTGAAGAACTACTGATCACACTGCCTGGTGTTCAGTCTCCTGAAACAATAAAGGACTCATATTCAAAATCGGACGTTTTTCCCATAATTTTCAACTATTATGTGGAAAAGAGCGATACATTGTTGGAAGTGTCTGGAATGCCGGATTTTGAAGGAATCAAGGCCGATTTAAACAAAGCATTACCTTTTGCAACCACGAATGATCATGCCAAAGCTGTTTCTACACGCCTTAACGCTATTGAGGGCATGATTCTCCAGTACAAGGCTGATGTGGCTGCCAGCAGAGCAACCATTTCCGACCTTGAGACCGCCAAAGGTTATCTTACCGAGGCTGCCAGACTCGATCTCGATGACTTGCAGACGGACCTCATAAATCAGAAAATTGAATCGATTAATGCCTCCATTGCCGCTCTTGAAGCACAGCAAGCTGAGGTGGAGGCGGAAACGCCTGAACAACCAGTTCAATAGATCTTTATTAACAAACAATAATAAAAGCGGATGACAGTTTTTATACTGCCATCCGTTTTTATTATTGGTTTTACTGCCCGCGCGCTCTTGTTTTTAAAAACCTTTTCCCTTGACTGACAAAACCTATTTCTCTATGTTTATTTATTAAAAACATTTACTTAAGGCTCTAATTATGACTGTAAAACGGGTACTCATATTCGCGCCCATCCTTCTCATCCTTTTTTTGTTACAGTCCTATTTTTGGGTGCCCACTTACGAACAACAGACAAGGGGAAATCCAAAACGTCTCGGTGGATACATTGCAGGATCCATCGGAGATGCCAGCCTTTTAAACCCCATTCTTTCCGCTGATTCTGCCAGCAGCAATATCGAAACCATGGTTTTTGAAGGGCTCATTGATAGAGATGAGCAACTCCGATTCAGAGGTCGCCTGGCCATTTCCTGGCAAATCTATGAGGAGGCTTTTTTTTACGTAAATAGATCCGTTAACATCCCGGGATTAGGTACACCAACGCCGGAAAAAATCGTAGATTTGCTGGAAAAAGCAAAACAGAAGAAAATCACGACGTTTCCAGGATTGACAGATTCTTTAGCAAATATCACTGAAATCTCAGTTATTCCTCCCCGTCATTACACCATAATCAAACAGGAAAAAGATCCGAATGCAGACAAACAAAAAATAGAAATAAAAATAAACGTTGATTCTCCAGCAAAAATCAAGCTGGTTCTGAATCGGGTTGATCAGGATCTTTTTCAAAATCTTTCCCATCTTTTAGGGAAGAATTACTTTGATTCTTTTCCGGGTCAAGGCTATTTGAAAACAGATCATCAACTTGGAAAAGACAAATTGACCGCGTACACAAGGGAACTGTTACCTGCCACAGAGCACAACCCGATTCTGAAGTTTTTTTTGAGACCCGGCGTACGATTCCATGACGGGCATATTTTTGACGCTGAAGATGTCAAGTTCACATACGAATCGATCATGAATCCGAAAAATCTTTCCCCCCGGATTTCTGATTATGAACCGGTCAAACAAGTGACGGTTATCGACCCGCTGACGATTAAAATAATTTATAAACGGTTATATTCTCCTGCCATCGGGACATGGGGCATGGGAATTCTTCCTGAACATTTGCTCAACCAAAAAGCACTCAAAACAGAAGCCATGCGCCTTGGAAAAGACCCTGATTCTTTTTCGATGCGTCACAGCAATTTCAACAGACAGCCCATAGGATGCGGACCTTTCAGATTTCGCGAATGGAAATCGGATCAATATATTGTTTTGGATCGCTTTGATGATTACTGGGAAGGACCGCCGAATTACAGTACATATGTCTATCGTGTGATACCCGATCTTCTCACCCAGGAAATGGAATTTTATGCCGGAACCATCGACAGCTACAGTGTTCAGCCCCACCAGGTCAAGCGCCTGGAAGAAGATCCCAGGTTCCAAAGATTTTCCGGCACCGCCTTTGGTTACACATATATTGGTTACAACATCAGGCGAAAACCTTTTGATGATCACCGAGTACGAAAAGCCCTTGGCATGGCAGTGGATATAGAAAAGATAATCAACTATGTGCTCCATGGCCAGGGAGAACGAATTACAGGGCCTTTTATCAAACAGACCGATTATTATAATCACAATATCAAACCGGTTCCGTATGATCCTGAAGGCGCATTAAAACTGTTGCAGTCAGCCGGCTGGAAACGCGGCAAAGGGGGCTGGCTTGAGAAAGACGGCAAAAAATTCGAATTTACCCTCATTACGAACAGCGGCAACGACCTGCGCAAAGCCATTTTGGCTATTGCCCAGGACGCGTGGAAACAAATAGGTGTTGATGTTCGTACGGATCTTTTAGAATGGTCCGTATTTGTCCAGGAACGTGTGAACAAGGCAGATTTCGACACCCTGATCCTGGGATGGCAAATGGGGATAGAGCCTGACCTTTATCAGATATGGCATTCTAGCCAGACCAATCCCTATCAGCTTAATTTTGTCGGATTTAAAAACAAGGAAGCCGATGATCTGATTGTCAAAATCAGGCAGGAATATGATCTCAACACCCAGGTCGAATACTGCCACAGACTCCATAAAATCATCGCGACAGAACAGCCCTACACGTTTCTTTACGTTGGCAAGTGGACAGCAGTTTTAGACAAGCGCATCGTGATAAAAACGGTAGATACGGCCGGCAAGGATGTGTATGAAAGGATAAAACCCACAAAAACGGGAAATTATAGTTTCCATTTTAACAAATGGATAAAGCTTCCGGAAGTGCCTACAATGTTGGATGAGGGCTAAAACATGTTATCATTTATCGGCCGCAGTGCGGTCCAAAAGGCTATCACACTCTTTTTTGTTTCTATTGTATCTTTTTTAATTATTCATCTTGCTCCCGGCGAACCCGGTCAAGTGGATCCGTTGAATCCCAAGTTCACCCCTGAAGTTGTGGAACGATTTAAAAAAGAGTTTCATTTGGACCAACCCCTCTACGTCCAGTATCTCTACTTTTATCGAGATCTCTTTTCAGGGGAAACCGTCTCCTGGAAAGATAATCAGTCCGTTCTGAAAAAGATAGGGGAACGATTCTTAAACAGCCTGCCGCTCTTTATCGTGGGTACAATTATTACCTGGACGCTTTCTTTTCCCATCGGCATTCGTTCGGCCATTTTGAGGGGTAGGATGTACGATCGCACGGCAACGTTTTTATCCTATCTTCTGATCTCCATTCCGGGCTTCTTTTTCGCCTATGTTCTGATCATTCTCGTGGTAACTCACTTTCATGTGCCGGTGATCGGCATGAAGACCTTCGGAATTGGAGACGTTTCCCTGACATTCCAATTCATGGACAGGATTTGGCATTTACTTATCCCCTCTATCCTGGGAGCTACCGGTGGTATTGCCGTCCTTTCCAGATATGTTCGAAGCCAGATGCTCGAAGTAGGGGGGCAGGATTACATTCGCACAGCGCGGGCCAAAGGCCTACCACCCGAGAAGATCCACTATAAGCATGCCTTGCGAAATGCGTTGCTCCCATTTGTTACCATGTTCGGTCTTATTTTGCCCGGTCTCATAGGAGGTTCTGTAATAATAGAATCGATTTTTTCTTGGCCTGGAATGGGTAGGATGGCCTATGAAGCCATACTGGCAAGAGATTACCCAATTATCCTCACGGTTAACTTTGTTTCAGCAGTGCTGGTGTTGGTCGGCACATTTATTTCTGATATTCTTTACCTACTGGTAGATCCGAGGATTCGCCTATAATGAGCATTGAAGAAAACAGATTGAACCAAGACATCGAACTCGACACACCACTGACGCCCAAACGGACAAGATTTCAGGAGTTCTGGTTTCTATTCAGAAAGAACCGTCTCGCTATTTTGGGACTAGTTATTTTTATTTTTTTCTTTTTTAGTGCACTCATCGGCCTATTCATGACTTCAGGTACGGATCCTTTGTTTGATCCTGCAATGATCCGCCTGCAAGAAAAGTTGCGCCCCCCGTTATCCAAACCTAAACTTGATTCTTTGCGACCGGATATGGTTCCCACTCTGGGTTTATACTTGATGGGAACAGATGATTTAGGGCGAGATGTTTTTGCGAGAATGCTCCAGGGCGCCTGGGTTTCACTGACTGTCGGCTTTGTGGCCGTCGGCATATCGGTGCTCATCGGCATTTTCATGGGGGGGATAGCCGGATACTTTGGGCAGCACCACATCCGAGCAGATCATATTCTATTTACCGCTCTGCTTATTTCCGGTGTAGGCTTAATGGTGGCCGATTATAATCTTTTGGGTGCAGTGTTATTACTTTCCGGACCAGCATATATCCTTTACTTAAGATCGATCAAGAAAGGGACAAGGAAAAAGGCGTTGAAGTCAGGGAAGGGTCTTTTACATAAAAGCGCTATTTCCATTGACACCGTCATCATGCGGTTAGTGGATATCATGCTCTGTTTCCCGAGCTTCTTCTTAATCCTTACCGTAGTGGCGATTCTTCCTGCAAGTATTTACAATATTATGATCGTGATCGGGCTTACCAGTTGGATGGGGACCACCCGCTTTGTCCGTGCCGAATTTTTGTCTTTGAGAGAGCAGGATTTTGTGGCGGCTGCGAAAGCCCTTGGTATCGGGAATTATCGGATAATATTTCGTCATATGATGCCGAACGCCGTTGCACCTGTGCTGGTCTCAGCCACTATCGGTATTGCTACGGCAATTTTAACGGAAGCCGGGTTGAGCTTTCTGGGATTCGGCGTGCCGCCGCCTCATGCGACTTGGGGGAATATCCTCTCAGACGGTAAACGTTTTATCTTCGATGCGCCTTGGCTCACCTTCATACCCGGGGTCGCGATTCTTATCGTCGTTCTTTCCTTTAACCTTTTTGGTGAGGGGCTGAGGGATGTAATGAATCCC
>CALANC010000204.1 GCA_937925895.1 uncultured Desulfobacterales bacterium | reverse complement strand
ATGTCAAACTTTAATGATCTTAAAGAATGAAACCCATCGGTTTAGGTCCTTGGATATTGGAATTTGAGATGTATTTGTGATTTGGTGCTTGGAATTTGGGATTTTTTAATTCTAATTTGGTTTGTATACGCCATTGCTATGACGACAACCTTATTTTAAATTTTGCCTTTTAAAAAATATTATCCAGCTGTTCCTGGTTTTGGATTGCGATTAAAATTTGGGTGCAAAATTTGAGCTCTTGTTTAGGTTGGCCAACTTCTCCAATTCTCCATCATACTGACCGATAAGGTTTTCCCAGCCAAAACATGCCATCTGCTTCGCCAGGTTTTGACCTTTTTCCTGCAATTGGGGGTAGTTCGCAATAATAAAACAAAGTTTCTCAACCAATTCCGCATGGTTTTTGTATAGAAAATCAGCATGAAACGGCTTTGGAATTATTTCCGGATATGATAACCTGTCAGGCAAAAGCGGAATACAACCGCAGCGGATAGCCTCAACCACAGACATACCGAAATTTTCCTGATTTGCCGTGCTGACAATAATTGAACCTTTGTCCAGCCAGCCAAAATATCTTTCTACAGATTCTTCATGACCGTAACAAACTATTCTGTGACCGTAACGATCCCGAGCGGCAATAAATTCTTTAGGGACCATCTGGAAGTTTTCCCCCAAAAGGGCAAGGCGAAAATCAAGACCCCCTTCAAGAACGCTATCAAGAGCATTGAAGAAATCTTTTGGGTTTTTATCATATTCCCAGCGGTGATTCCAAATGATTAAAAGAGGCAAGTCATGCTCCGGTTGAGTTCGTGGCAACGCCGTGCTTTCAGGTGGAAAATAACAGCCCGGATACAGGACCCCCGCCTTTTTACGAATGGCATTGATCACCCATTTGGGTCGGTATTCCGGCATCATGTTCAAAAATTCGGGGAGGCGGGTAAAAAATGCATCGAAGTGGGTTTGAGAATTAAAGAGAACCCGATTCGCTACCAGTGCAGTCGTGATGTCCGTAAAACCAAACTGGAAATCCATGCTTTCACCAGGTGCAAGTGGATAGGTTAGCTGGTTTTCATGAAAATAAACCAGTGTGGGTGGACAGGATCTCCCAGCAAGCGCTTTAAAATCGGATAAACTCATGAGATCAGTGGTGATCAATCCTTGATAGGTTTTTAGGGAAGGAATCTTGGTTGCAAAGTAGAGCGCCGCCCCTCTCATTCTCCACTTCCAAAACCGGGCAGGCAGTGTAAGAAGGTCAATTTTATGGCGGGAGTGAGAAACCAGGCCTTCGGCAAAATTCCGGTGTGAACCCCCGAAAAAAGGTTCGATAAATAAAAACCTCAAATGATCCACTCAAAAAGAAAATCGAAGTGAAAGAAAAACACCCTTGTTTTTTACATCCGCTGAAAAATTAACTTTCGTATTTTCTTTCAATTTATTTATAAAATTAGTGGTTTGGTTACGGTTGAACTTGTGTGCACTGGTTATGGAGCCATATATGTTCCCGGCATAGAATCCGAATCCAACAAACGTGATGAGTCCACCAAGTGCATAATGGTCCTCATCGAAAGACTCATAGGCAGCGTATATCAAGCCGGCATTTAACAAAAAGGCGATCACGGCGTCTTGGTATCGTTCACAGTAAAGATATCCCGCTCCGGGTATCACGGATAAGAATCCGGCGACCCGAGGATTTTTTTGAGGGATGTTTTTTACCTTGTCGAGGGCCGCAGCAATTTCTTCAAGTCTATACTTTTCCCTATTTTGACCGCCTACTCTGGCAAAATAATGCCTGGCCTTTTCCCAGGATGCCATTTCAAGATAGATCCAGCCTATCCGATAATTTGCCCTGTCTCTTACGCTAACATCATCGGTTATCGCCATCAAATTGTGAAGCGTTATAATCGCCGAGTTAAATGCGTTAATCTTGACATAACTTTCACTCATCATGAAATATGACTCTATGGCTAAATCCGTATCGACATATTGTTCAATCAACAAATTTGAGGAATCTATCGCCTCAGTGAAACGCTTATCATTGTAGTGCGATTCGCAGATCCGATACATCGCCAGCTCGACTCTTTCATCTTTCGGAAAGAAATAAATAAACCGTTTATATTCATTGACAGCCCTGTAGTATTCCTTATTCGCAAAATAGGATTCGGCAAACTCAAACTGTTTGTCGGGGCTGATGGTAAGAAACGGCTCAAAGGTAGCTTTTAATTCAGACCCGGCAAAGGCTAAATATAATGGGGCGACAAAATAAAACAAGGTGATAAAGATGGTGAGTTGGAACGTTTTTTTATTTCTACAACTCATTGTTATTAATCCGCTTTTTAGAATTCCCTCAGCACTCAAAATGTCCAGATTCACTTAACATATACGGGTTTCAGGCTTTTTATTTCAGTCAATATCAATCTAGCCTTAGCAACGTGACCAAATATTTATAATTCAGTCTATTTTCTGCAGATCCAAATACGTCCTGCCAGAAATCATAAATATTTGGTCACTGGGTTTTTATGTGGCAAACGAAAAAGATATCGACTTCCCTAAAAAACCTGAAGCCCTCTTATCCTTGGTTTTAAAATTTACCTCCGCCACCAGAAATCATTTTTACTCAACGGATCGTAACTGCGTTTTTCGCCGTTGACCCAAACCGGAGGCGAAAGTTTCGCCTCGTCTCTGCCGCAACGCATAAGCCGGTCACTGCACATGATCCAACCCGCCAAAGATCCGTGTTTTTTGATCGCTTCCAGACAGTATTTTGAGCAAGTCGGTTCCATCGGGCAGCGATTGCCGTCTACACTTGAAATGAATTTTCTGAAAAATTTGATTGGATAGATTGCAATGTCTGTTTGTTTCAGATTTGTTCCATTAGATACCGCATTATTTTCTCCGGCAGTCTTTTCTTGATCTGCAAATGAAACACTGCAACATGTAGTTAGGACAAGAAAAAAAAAGAGGCTTTTTGAATATTTTTTCCTCATTTTCATCAATTTTGAGTGACTCTGATGACTTCTTCTATTGTAGAAACACCCGTCAGCACTTTATCTACGCCGTCCATACGGAGGGTGACCATATTCATTTTTAAAGCCTCGTCCTTTATCTGGTTTGAATCAAAAGTTTTGAGAATGAGGCTTTTTAAATTAGAATCTAAATTCATCATTTCAAAAATACCTGTTCTCCCTCTGTATCCGGTATGAATGCAACTTTCACATCCATTTGCTCGGTATAAGGTAACCTGTTCGGATTGCTCTGGAGTTATACCTATGCTTTCCAGGGTCATTCGGTCCGGTTTATAGGCTTCTTTGCAATCTTTGCACAGAACGCGGATGAGTCTCTGAGCGATCACGGCCAAGACCGACGATGAAATTAAAAAGGGTTCGACGCCGATGTCAACAAGACGGGTAATCGCACTTGCGGAATCATTTGTGTGCAGGGTGGAAAATACAAGATGGCCCGTCAGCGCTGACTGTACTGCTATTTCCGCTGTTTCCTGATCTCGTATCTCACCAACCAAAATAACATCAGGATCTTGTCTGACAATCGATCTGAGGCCCTTTGCAAAGGTGAGGTCAATCTTTGGATTGACCTGTATCTGGCTTATCCCTCTGATCTGGTATTCTACCGGGTCCTCAATGGTGATAATGTTAATATCTGCGGTGTTGATGGACGATAGAATTGCATATAGAGTTGTTGTCTTCCCGCTTCCGGTAGGCCCGGTCACAAGGATTATGCCGTTGGGGGAGACCACCAGGTTTTTAAGTAAACCCAGCTTTTCAGACGCTAAGCCTATATCTGCGAGTGAAAGCAGAGACCCGGACTTGTTCAGAAGCCTGAGTACAACCCGCTCTCCAAATGAGGTCGGAATAGTGGAAACTCGCACATCAATATCCTGATCCCCTATTTTCACGTCAAGACGACCATCCTGAGGAAGGCGCTTTTCCGCAATATTCAT
>CALANC010000203.1 GCA_937925895.1 uncultured Desulfobacterales bacterium | reverse complement strand
GGGATCTATGTGGATTATTATCTGAAAAACCCCATATCCTTCATAGGTCCGACTTGCCTGATTGAAAGCATAAGTGGAATACGCCGACCCCAATTTCTCTCGAATCTTTTCGCGAAGTCTTTCCGAGACGATATCGGCTAGAATTGAAAAACGCCGTGTTTTGCTGATGTTCCATAAATCTTCTGTTGGATAAGCTAAGACGACGAGACCTTTAGGAATATCTGTTTCAACAGCTATTTCTTTTATTTGATTAGTTGGAAATTGAATTAATTTCGATTTTCTCTTTAAATGTTCTCCATCTTTGAAAGAAAGATTTCCTAAATATTTTGCTGCTAATTTTTCTATTGAATCAACATCAAAATCGCCAACCACCGATACTTCTATGTCATTTTGCCATGACGTGTTGAACCATAATCGAACATCATCAAGCGTCAACTTTTTGAATTTTTCGTATTTCGGCAGACCAAAACGGCCGTCTTCTCCGGCAAGAAACCGTCTGCCATTCAGCATCATTGCCCCTTCGATGGAACTAGACAATTTCTGATATCTCTGCCTAAACCGGTCCATGGTAATGGTATAAGCATCCTTTCTGTACCCGGGATCAACAAGATATGCGTGAAGCAGTTGAAACAGCAACGTCGCTTCCTGGGTCACTGTCTTCCCTTTAAAATAAAACCGGTCTTCACCAACACTGAAAACAACCGATGTGCTTTTGCCTGCCATTGCACGTTTAATCTCATCCTTTGTAAGTGACCCAAGACCGCTTTCATTTATTATGCTGGTACTCAAGGCGCCGAGCCCGGGTTTATCCGGTGGTTCTGAAAATTTACCCGGCCCAATTGATAAATTTACCAATACTTCATTGGCTTTAAAATCTGTTTTCTTGAGGTTCAGGCGAACACCGTTCTGGTAGTCAATCTGAATAGTGCCAATGTCAGTAATCTTTGTTTTACGAACAATCACACCATCTTTTAAAGGTTCTGGAAGATAAGGAAAGGTCACGGGTCTGTCATCTATTGGTTTTGTCATCTCTACCCTTTTACTTCTTTTATAAATGGTAAGTATTTTTTGTTCCGGGGTTTTATCCCCACTTATCACCTCGGCATTGCCGGTCACCATAATAAGCCTACCATCCGGTTCCCAAGCCTTTTTAATTGCTTCATGTACTTCCTCCAGTGACAGTGCATTGATGAGAGGAGCAAATAGTTCCTTCTTCTGTTCGGGTGACATAATTACCCTGTCGGCATTGAGAAGCCAAATGATTTGTCTCGCCAAATTGCTGCTATCTCGTGTAGTCGATTCTTTTACTTCATTATCGAGTTCTGATAGAAAATCTTTCTTCACCCGTTCGAGTTCTGAGCCGGTGAATCCATACTTCAATCCTCTTCTTAAGGTTTGTTCTAAAAGTTCAAGTGATCTTTCCCAGTTTTCAGGATTACTTTTGGCATTAATCTCGGCATATTTAATTTCATCCAAAAAAATTCCTGAACCGATTGACGCTGAAGTAAAGGGGGTATCTGCTTTGCTAACCAATTCGCTCAAGCGGTTCTGAATAATCCTATTGGCAATACGTTCCGCCAACTGAGCTTTTTGGAAAGCTAAGGAATCGGATTCCCGCGCAACCTTTTTTACCGTTTCTATACTGATGGTAGTACCTCCCGCCTCTTTCTCAAAATGATAAAACGGTTTTACACCTTCGTGATGTATTTTACCTATATCGGGTTCAAAAACCTGCGATCCCCTCGTCGATAAGGAAAAGAATTTGTCATTAATGAGAGAAGCCGCTATTTTGGCATCAAAATCTCCCACCAGAACAAGTATCAATTTCTCCGGCCGGTACCAAGAATCATAAAAATCTTTGACTTGTTTTCGGGTTGCGTTTCTCAAAATATCTTCATCACCTATAGGAAGCCTTTTCGATAGTTTTGCTTCCGGAAATTCGAATGTTAGGGTTGAGACATACGTTCGGTAGGAGGTTGAATCCCTGGTCCGCTTTTCAGCCAAAACAACTCTTCTTTCTCTCTCAACCTCCGATTCCAAAAGAAGCGCACCTTCTGCATAGTCTTTCATTACAACTAGCGCCTTCTCCAGACTTTTTTTACTCCCTTCCGGAAGGAGGAGATCATAAACAGTTTCCTTAAATCCGGTATGCGCATTTGCATCCGGTCCGAACTGCATACCGATGCTTTGAAAGTATTTTACGAGTTCTCCTGGTTTAAAATTTTTTGACCCGTTAAACAGCATGTGTTCCAAAAAATGAGCCAAGCCCCGCTGGTCGTCCGACTCATGTATTGATCCGGCCTGTACAATCAGATGCATGCTTACCCTGTCTTTTGGCTTCTTGTTTTCCATTAATACATACCTGAAACCATTCGGCAGTTTTTTAAAGGTAATGGCGGGATCGGGGATAAGATCGCTTGTGTCGTGAGGCCACCTGGTGGGAAAACCTGTGTCTTCAACTTGATCTTTGGCTTTGCCTTCCGCATAGCGACCGAATGTAAAACCCAACAACAACAGAGATACTAAAGCGAGAAAGAAGATCGACCTTGCTGCAAATATTTTGGTTATTTTTTTATCCATATGAATACCCCAGTAAAACCTGAATCTTGTATGAAAATTAATGAGAACTTCCAACTCGTGCAAAATTCAGATAATAACATTTACAAAAATACAATCCACCAGACATGATGGGATTCCCTTAAAATATAAAGCAGGTCACGATTATGGCAAGAATTAGGAATCGATTTCAAGATAGTGTCCATCCACAACTTAAAAATGGAAACTAGACAGCAAGTCTTCCATCTTTTAAAACCAGGGTGTGGTGTGCCAAAGAAGATACTTGCAGCCGGTCGTGAGTGGTGAACAGGATGGTAATTTTTTTTAACGCGTTTATCTGTTTAAGAATTTTTATGATCGCAACTTGATTTTCAGCATCCACGCTTGAGGTAGGTTCATCGCACAAAAGAACTTTCGGATTCACTGCTAAAGCGCGGGCAATGGCCACCCGTTGTGTTTCACCGCCGGAAAGCCGATGGGCCGGTGCCGCGGCTAAATGTCTCATCCCCACCAATTCCAGTGATTCTTTTATGATCAATTCTCTTTCTTTTTTGGGGATTTTCCTTATTTTCAGTCCAAACTCCAGATTCTTGTAAACCGTGGTTGTGAAAAGGATGGGGTGCTGGTCAACTATTATAACTGTTTTCCGGAGGGGGTGAAGAGATGATTCGGAAAATTGTACCTTTTTTGAGTGGAAAAAGATGTTCCCATTGGTTGGTATCTCAAGAAATCCAAGAATATTTAATAGCGTTGTTTTCCCTGCTCCGTTTGCGCCCAACAAAGCATAAATCCATCCTGATTCAATTTTCAATGAAGGGATATCAAGGACGGTCCTGGTTCCGTATATCTTCGTAAGTTGTGAGATATGGTAAATCATCAGATCCTGGTTCTTCCCTGGAAAAAATGAAAAAGGAGATTGATCCCGAAACTGAGTCCGAGGAGAATAATACCCAACGCGACAGCTAATGTGAATTGCCCTTTGTCATATTCCAGTGCCATGGCAGTCGTCATGGTGCGTGTGAATCCTCTGGCATTTCCCCCGAGCATCATACTGATTCCCACTTCAGAAATAACCCGACCGAACGCTGCAATTACTGCCGCAATAATGCCGAAACGCGCTTCTCTAAAAACAGCAACGGCTGTTTGCCACCGATTGGCACCCAAGGTCATAGCGGTTTTTCGATAACGTTCATCGATCCTGCTAATAGCAGCGATGGTAAAGGTCGCGACAATGGGCAGGATCAATATGGTCTGTCCGATAACCATGGCTTTCTGAGTATAGAGGAGATCGAGAGGTCCGAGAAGTCCCCTTCTCGAGATAAATCCATAAACAAAAAGGCCGATCACCACGGTCGGGAGTGCAAGTAAGGTGTTCAAACAGGTGATAACTATGCGCTTACCGGGAAATGATTCAAAAGCAACAAAAAATCCGATTGGCACACCCATGAGGCTGGCGATCACGGTCGAGGTCGTACTCACCTTAAGGGATACCTGAACGATGTTAACCATTTCCGGGTCCAGAGAAACAACCAGCAGAAATGCCGAATATAGACTGTCGATAAAAAAATCCATCGGTTATTTTAATGCGTCCGGATAAAAAAGCTGTTTCCCGTAAAGTTTGTAATTTGAAATCAGAGACTGTCCCTTGGCAGAAACCAACCACTTAGCAAATTCTTCAGCTAGCGAATATTTCACGTGGGTATGTATCTTTGGATTAACTGGGATTACGCCATAGGGGTTGTTTAAGGCTGAATCTCCTTGGATCATAATCTCCAAGTCGATGGGGACGGTTCGGCCATATTTGTATTTGATGTAAGTCCCCCGGTCCGCAAGGGTATAAGCCCGTTTTTCATCGGCAAAGGTGATGGTTTTTCCCATCCCTTGGCCGATAGAGACATACCAGTGGTTTGACCCTTCGGGGAGGATAAAGTTGACGGCAATTTTTTTCCCCTTTTTGACAATGGTGCTTGTTCTGTTTTCCAAAGCCACACCTGTGGCTCCCCAAAGGGCTTGTTCCTTGCTATGGGTACCGCTGTCATCTCCCCGAGAAACAAACAACGCCTTGGCGCGGGCTAATTTGGTCAAAGCATCGGCGGCATCGCTCAGTCCGCTTATTCCGGCCGGGTCCCCGGGAGGACCTATAATAATAAAATCATTGTGCATGACTGCAAAGCGCTCGGTACCATAACCCGCTTTGACAAATTTTTCTTCCCGTGACCTGTCATGAACGAAAATTACGTCCACATTGCCGTCAATGCCATCGCGAATGGCGGCGCCGGTTCCTTTGGCAAAAACCTTTATACGAATACCCGTATTCTTCTCGAATTCCGGCAAAATAATATCGAGCAGACCGGATGCCTGAGTGCTGGTCGTTGTTGACATCTTCAAAACGTTTTCATTGGCTAGAGTTACTGTGGCAACAACACCAAAGATGATGATTATACCTGCTGGTAACAAAAAATTCCTTCTCATCTGTTCTAACACCTCATTCTTTTTCATCTATTGACCTTTCAAGGTCTTTTTTCCTCCGGATATATCATTCTGCCTGACAATTTCACGTCATAGCCTGATGTTTTTTTTGCCAATTGTTTAAAGGCATCTTCGCGAAGAAGGCCAAGAAAGAGTTGCACGCCCTCATCAAAGAATCGCTCTTTTGAGATCAAGAGATCATATCTTTCCCAACGGAGGGGGACAAATCCGATAGCAAGGATATCGGCCACCGCCCGAATCCCTAGCCCTGCATCCGCCCTATCCGCAAGGATCTCAAGACCTACATCCAGGTGTCTGTATACTTCATTATGGTAACCGTCAATTTTTTCACCGTTAACTCCTGCCTTTTTCAGTCCCCGATCCAACAACAGACGGGTGCCTGTGCCCAGGGGTCGATTTATGATTCTTGTTCCCGGCTTGGCAAAATCTTCAACGGAATTAATTCTTGTCGGGTTTCCATTTTTAACCAATATACCTTGTTCACGTTTGCAGAAATTAACTACTGCAGGCATGGTATCGAGTTCCTCGGAGGCGAATTCAAAATTATATTCCGCCTCATCTTCTTGAAGCAGATGGCTTGATGCCATGTGGCAAAGGTTCCGGCGCAACGCGCTTAAGCCTCCCATGCTTCCCAGGTTTCCAAACACGGCAACATTACCGGAATAAAAGGTATTGAAGAGAAAAATTGTCTTGTCCAAAAGCAGATCATTACTTCCGGCGATAACCAGCAATCCATGATAGGGTGGAAGACTGGTTAATGTTTTAGGATAATTGGTCGTATGTGTTTCAATCCATTGCTCCACCAGGTGCCGTGGAAATAGCCACTTGCCGGTTATTTTTGTTGCCGGAAGCCCTTTATCTGCCACCAGGCTATACACCATCTTCTCATTAACACCTAAAAATTGTGCCACCTCTTTGGTGGAAAGAAGTCTTTTCATTTTTCAAAGTTCTCCTGTATGGTTGAACAGACGGTTACGATTTATAGTTTTAATGTTGTTTTATGTCAATATAAATATCAATAATTATTTTTCTAACTAAAACTAACTTATACTAACCAATTATGATAAATTAGGGAAGTGAAAATGGTATGTTTTTAGCAGGGGGTCATGAGGAACGCCCAAGGAGTCCTGCATCGAACAAGAAGGACTCAATATCTCGCCAGAAGATATCCCAGTTTGCCGGACAATCATTGTGACCGCAGTCGTAGGTTATCATTTTGCCTCTTTTTGTCGCCCCGTAAAGTCTGCTGCCGTGCGAATAGGAAATGACCGTGTCATATTTCCCGTGAACAATGAGAATCGGACCGGGATACGTTTCAACAATAGGAAGATTATCGAACGGGTCACGGACAAGGATTGAAGGAGCCAGATATCTTGATGCAAAGGAACGGGCACTGATAAAGGTTGACATGAGGATTAGTGCGGCTGAAGGGCGATTCGCGGCAAGAGCACACACCGCTCCACCACCCAGGGACCTTCCGAAAAGTATGATCTTAGCGGGATCGACCTCCTCACGGGCAACGAGGACATCGTAAGCATTGATAAATGTTTCAGTGATGCTTTTTTGGCTGGGGGATCCCTTGGATCTTCCATATCCTGGATACTCAACCAGCAAAATTCCCAAACCAAGTTGATTGAAACTTTTTAACTCATGCGGCCAAAAGTCGATGAGCTCTCCATTTCCATGGGCAAAAATGACGGCTGGTGCCGGTTTAGAACCGTTATCAAAACTCGGTGGCAGAAACCACGTTTCAACCTTTCCGAAGCTTGTCTCTAGCCAAATCCTCTCTAAGCCGGAAATATTTTGATTGAATGGAGGTGTTTCAATGAAGCTTCGGGGAAACATCATGTGCCGTTGCATCAGGAAGAGCAGGACACAATAGGCAAGATATAATAATAGCGACCATGAAATTATCTTAATTAGCATGTTCATTTAATTGATTGAGGAAGAGAACCGATGGTTTTTTTTGAGACCTTTTCCTGGATGTAGTTAGTTAAAACATCAAAATTGCGTTCAAGCCATCTGCCCGAACGCACACCATGCCGGAGATATTTCAGATATTGCAAAGGATCGGGATTGAGGTTGTAAAAATCGTCTAATGTCCAATTCAGCACCCATAGATTCCCCATATGAATCATTCCCGGTAGACATTCCATTTCAAGCGCATTTAACGGACCAAGTTCGCCACCATGTCCGGCGGCTTCTTGATATGCCTTTAAAAAGGTTCCGGCCCTGTCCAGTTCCAAATCACCATCGGCGGCCCCCTTCCAGGCAACGCAAAAATAGACCACAGCAAGCCCCACATCAAAACATCTTGAATCCATCTTTGACCAGTC